>DOJM01000164.1:0-211 GCA_003529225.1 Paenibacillus sp. | reverse complement strand
CTGTTACTCCCTGTTTGAGATAGTGGGAGCTCGAAAAAGAGAACACCTTGTGAACAGGAAACGAAAAAAGGTAAAAGGTAATACCGTTTGGATACCAGATCATCATCTTTCGCTGGAATAGAAGGTTTATCTGGAACATTTAATGTTGATTGCGCTGAGCTTAGCGGCTTTAATATATGTCTCGAAGGTGCAGGTACACTAAAAAAAGCCA
>DOJM01000624.1:9296-9640 GCA_003529225.1 Paenibacillus sp. | reverse complement strand
CCATCAGCCGTACATGCCACTGGAATTCCGAGATTAAATAAACTGTCACTTACTCCACCAAATGCAGAGGCCGTGCCAGGTGTAACTAAAGGACTGCTCATCCCTTCACCACGTACAATTGCAGCCAAATCCTCATCACTGAGCTGCGCAATGAAGGCTTCCATACTAACCTTCTGTTCATATACGTCTCTTAATTTATATCCTTTATTACCTGTTTGTGAGATCGTCTCTGGAAGATTAGTTTCAATTCGCTCAGCTAACGAAATCTTACGTTTAGGAACTTCAACATAAACAATCTCGTACGAACCGTCAGACTTCTGAGCGCCTGGCATCATTCTCGTAAA
>DOJM01000624.1:3396-9204 GCA_003529225.1 Paenibacillus sp. | reverse complement strand
GCGCTGCGCTTCACCCGGTTCAAGAACTTTTGTCTTATCGAATGACACCAGAGCTTTAGCTGGTTTACCGAGCTTACCTTGCGGAGCTTCATAATAGACCTGAACAACCTCTTTACCAGCGAAGGAAGTTCCTGTATTGGTAACGGTTACGCCGATTTCAATGAAAGACTCGCCTTCTTTGGTAATCAATTTGGCTTCTTCTGGCTTGATACTAAATGTTGTATAAGATAAGCCATAACCAAATTCAAATTGAACCTTATCTGGGCAAAATGTCTCGAAATAACGATATCCTACATAGATATCTTCCTGATACAAGTTCGTAAATTCATTGCCGTAATTCTGTGTAGATGGGTAATCATTGATGGAATAAGCGATTGTATCCGTCAGTTTACCACTTGGAGTTACCTCTCCAGACAGCACATCTGCAATCGCATTTCCGCCTTCCATACCACCCTGCCATGAATAAATCACCGTTGAAATCGGATATTTATAGCTTTCATCGTTCATCCAGTTCATATCAATAATGTTGGAGACATTCAGGACAACGATTGTTTGCTCAAAATATGTAGTTACCTGCTTCAGCATCGCCTGTTCATCATTTGTTAATTGGTAGCTGCCCGGTGCGTCAGCATTATCCTGATCTTCCCCTGCCGTGCGTCCAATTACAAGAATGGCTTTATTCGATTTGTTTCTAGCTTCGAAAACCAATTCATTGCTCAAAGACATTTCCTTCTGATGCCAAGGTTCTGCAGCCCATGCGCCTCCACCATTATCAAATGGATTCTGTTCAATCCACTTTTCATAGACAGCTGCCAGTTCTTCGTTTACTGTAAGGTTCTTTTTACTGCGAAGACCATCCAATAAATTAGTCGTATAAGTAACATGGACACTACCGCCGGAACCTGTACCACTACGATAATAATTCACTTGGGATCTGCCAAAAATCGCAACATTATCGCCTTCCCCAAGCGGAAGCACCTGATTATCATTCTTTACCAGCACCGCACCTTCAGCGGCTACTGTCCGGCTAAACTCTGCAAAACCTTCTAATGGAATTCCCACATTCTGTGTGCTCAACTTATTTCCTCCTGTTGTTCAATTCTATAGGTTGTTTCTTGAAATCTTCATTCCTTTAATAACATGCTAACAATGCATCTATATCATTATAGTACATTGGAAAACTGGAATATATATAATAATTAACTTTATTAATATAATAATTTTAGTTTAGACCATTCACTAATTTATTTATTAACGAGTAATATACGAAGCAAAAATTAGTTGACTATATAAAGTTTTGTTTTTTATGAATTAGCTGACTCAGCGATAACTGATTTCATGCGCACGTTGCATAGTTTATCCGAGAAACAATTAGTTCAAGTACAACAAATTCAGAAAGAATTTCAAAACAAGCATTTTCAGATAGAAGGAGAGGACCTTACTGTTTAATGTCCGTGGAGGCAGTCGAATTATTAAAAATAAAAGGGGTTATTGCTTTTCGATTGGAACAAAGCGTTTCAAGACTGGAATGATTTTGTAAAATAAAAGCAAGAAGATTAAGAAGTGATGCTAGAAAGGTGGAAAATCTAATGTCGACGAAAGTTAGTGATTCTACAAGTATTAGCAATCAACCTAATTTGTTACAAAGTTACATCGCTTCTCCAGAAAAGCAACGCCAATTATATCGGAAAACACTAATTATTGTCATCATTTCACAAATTTTTGGTGGAGCAGGTCTTGCTGCTGGAATCACTGTAGGCGCTCTCCTAGCTCAAAACATGTTAGGAACCGATTGCTTCTCGGGTGTTCCTGCAGCACTATTTACACTAGGATCTGCTGGGGCAGCATTATTTGTAGGATATCTATCTCAAAGATTCGGAAGGCGTTCTGGTCTTGCTACTGGCTTCTTAATAGGCGGATTAGGAGCAATCGGAGTCGTAATTTCTGCTTTAACTAATGATATTCTACTTTTAATGTTCTCATTGCTTATCTATGGAGCAAGCACAGCAACTAATTTGCAGACACGTTATGCGGGTATAGATCTGGCGGCCCCCACTCAACGAGCAACAGCGATTAGCATCGCGTTGGTTTCTTCTACATTTGGCGCTGTTGCTGGGCCAAACTTAGTTAATGTAATGGGGAAGTTCACTGAATCTATTGGTGTCCCGGCTCTTGCCGGTCCGTTCATTCTAGCTGCCGCAGCTTACATTGTCGCTGGTTTAATCCTACTAGCTTTGCTTAAACCNNCCGCTCGTTGTTGCAAAAACTCTTGCAGAGGCACAAAGCTCCACTCCAGGTCATTTTGATCATTCAACAGGAAATACAGCTTCTATCAACAAAAAGGGCGTTATTATTGGAGCCACTGTAATGGTCTTAACTCATGATCGCAATAATGACAATGACTCCAATACATATGGGGCATCATGGACATGAAGCTTCGTTGCATTATTGCTTATTCCAGTCGTTCTTTCGTTCGAAATTTGAATAACAATAACAACAAAGGTTGACCTCAAGAAATAAAATATTTTAAGCTTCCTTGCTCCAGGGTATCATTGTCTTCCTGCAGTATTTCAAAGGTCCGTAGGTAGCATATTAATATTAAATTGCACTTTAAAATATACAGAGAGACAAAAAAGCCGACAGATAAACTCTGTCGACTTCCCCTTCATTCCTTCATTCCTTCATTTCTTCATTTCTTCATTTTAATTAAAGTTCAACGATCTTCGTAGCAACATTGTTGCAAAATTCCCGGTCATGCTCCACAAAAACAAGAGTTGGCGTGTATTCAAGCAACAGCTCTTCAATTTGCATTCGTGAAATGACATCAATAAAATTAAGCGGTTCATCCCAAATGTACAAATGAGCTTTCTCACTAAGACTTTTGGCAATCAGTACTTTTTTCTTTTGACCACCACTGTAAGTGGATATGTCTTTATCAAATTGGATTCTAGAAAAATCAAGCTTTCGTAGAATAGATTTAAACAGACTTTCATCGATTCCATTGTCTCTGGCATAATCCGTTAGATTCCCCTGAAGATTTGAAGTGTCTTGGGATACGTAGGAAATGATAAGCTGGCTATCCTTTGTGAGAGTGCCTGTGAAATCTATATCCTCACCACACATCAATTTGATGATACTTGATTTACCTGAGCCGTTTTTACCCGACAGCGCAATGCGCTCACCCTGCTCGATCGTGAAGCTTACGTCTGAACATACCTTTTTTTCACCGTAAAAAATCGAAATATTGTCTAACTCAGCAAGTTGACGTTTATGATAGCCAAGCTGTGTAATTTCTAGATTCTCAGAATTTTCGATATTTTTTAGCAGCTTAGACTTTTCGTTAATCGCAGAATTTTGTCTTTGCTCAATGGCTTTAGAGCGTTTCATCATTTTAGCGGCCTTGTGTCCAATGTAACCTTTATCGACCTTTGAGCCGGAATTCCTCGTTCCGTTTTTTGTTTTTTCCACTTCATGTGACCAGTTGCCTGTCCGTTTAGAAGAAGCAGATAAGCGTTTAATATCTCTTCTGAGTTTCTCGTCCTCTGCTAGCTCAAAGTTATCTTGTCTGACTTTATTCTCCCACCAGCTTGAAAAATTTCCTTTTTGGATCTCTATATTCGTCTTATTTATAGACAAAATGTGGTCTACACAATTATCAAGAAAAGATCTGTCATGAGAGACCAGAATATATCCACTTTTCGTATTGAGATAATCACTGACCAGCTTTCTTGCCGTCATGTCTAAATGATTGGTAGGTTCATCGATCAATAGGAAGCTATTTTCCTTAATGAAGAGAGTGGCTAACAGAACTTTCGTCTGCTCTCCGTTAGACAATGAGTCAAAGGGCCGATATAACACATCTTCAGACACCTTTAATAATGAAAGTTCACGCATTAATTTCCAATGAATATAATCTGGAAAAATCTCGCTGATCACATCAATGGTATTAAACTCCTTGTTATCCACCTGAAAAGGAAAATATTCAAAAGTGACATGGGCAGAAATATTTCCGCTGTATTCATATTTTCCGAGTAATAAACTCAGGAAGGTGGTCTTTCCTCTACCGTTTCTTCCGGTAAAGCCTAATTTCCAATCAGTATCAATTTGAAAGTTAACATTCTCAAAGATGTTATCGTAGCTGCCCTCATAGGCAAAGGTTAGATTTGTAACATTTATTAATGACATATAAGTATCCTCCTGTATGAAAAAAATAAAAGCCACAAGAAAGTTACTTTCTTGTGACTCAAATAAATACAGCAAACCTAGCCCCAAATGGAGTTAGATAAGGATATATTGTTCGAGTGAAAAGAAGTAGTAACTTTCTTGCATACAAAAAATAAAACAAACGAAATAAACCGTTTTTGTTGTTTTATTCATCATGTGTCGCAAGAATAATTACTACACTATACTTTTCAACTCCGATCATTAATTTGTATCTATGTTATCATGCCGATTTGTTTTTTTCAACTTCCCGATCCTTAACTCATTAAGAAATTCATTTATTAGGCGTTCGCTAATTCATCTGCAGAGGGGCCGTAAAGGCCCGGCACTGGTATATTTAAAAGTCGGAAATATACCCCAAGCTGTGCCCGGTGGTGNNGTGAATCATGTGATTCAAGCCGATGGTACGAAGCGCGACTGCCCGTGTCTGACGGCGGATAACCGCTGTGCCATTACGCAGTGTCCACTCCGCACCAAGCGTCTCCACATTGCTTTCAGAAATTAATTCTTCAATCTTGCGAGCGCTCATATCG
Source organism: Paenibacillus sp. (assembly GCA_003529225.1). Taxonomy (GTDB): domain Bacteria; phylum Bacillota; class Bacilli; order Paenibacillales; family Paenibacillaceae; genus Paenibacillus_AQ; species Paenibacillus_AQ pseudetheri. Next base: position 4,450 of record DOJM01000624.1, on the reverse strand, counting down.
AACTCTTGCAGAACCGCGGCGGGGCTCTCCAGCGCTTCTCGTCGATATGGCACAGATGCCAAATCAAACTCCGAATGAAGAAGAATGGCTGATTGCCAGTTTAGCAGATTGACGAGATGTGTGGATAGCCCACCGAGACTCATTGACTTTTCGTGTGGTTTCCATGTCATATACTCCTGCGGCAGCTTCTCCAGCATACGACGCGTACCAGCTAACTCCTGCAAAACATCCCCGATGATCAGATCTTTATCCATTCCTCTATCTCCTCTCCTCTTCAAGGCAATTTCTAATGATTTCGTGTGAAACTGTTGCTTAACAAAGTAATTGTCCTTTGCTAGAACTCTTTAGATACTCTCTACTAATTGCATAGTCGTTACACATGTATTATCACTCTTAAAAGTGGAAAGTGCGGCTTTCGTTTTTATACCATCCTGTTCAATCGTTACATTATATTTCTTATCGCGAGGTAACCAAAGATCAATGAATCCGTTAGATTGGGACTTCATAGTTTGATCCACAATCACGTTGCCCTCAGTGTCCTCGACATATACATTAAACTCTTGTTCTGTTAATTCCCCTTGGCATCCAGTCAAGCTATGTGTTGCACACGGGTGTGTACTCTTAACATATGGTGCGATGGAAACAAAAAACTCATCTTTGGGTAAGTCATATTTGGTTGATTGATTGTTGCTGTCGGTCACAATAAGCTGCTCTGAAGTGATGGAAGCAGAGAGGTCTTTCATGCTGCTTGAACTATATTCCTGCACTAATTGTTTAACGTTAGATGTATCGGTTGCTGCGGGTGATTTTTTATCGTTTCCCCCCACAAATAAAACAGCCCCTAAAGCAACTACAACTACTGCACCGGAAACCATCCACATTTTTGTCCTCATTGATATTCATCCCCTTCTCTTCGATTCAATCATTCTCATTACACCAATAGTTCACATATGTTTCCTATTATATCATTATTATTACATTAACATGAGATCAGCAGAAGCCTCGTCAAAATAGTGATTTTTCACGAAACCTTTATCAGTGATGTTAACGATGC
>DOJM01000624.1:921-3326 GCA_003529225.1 Paenibacillus sp. | reverse complement strand
CTTTCAATATCCAGCCATCCTTCGCGAATACCACGTTGAATCGCAACAACGAATGGCAGAGCAGCTTCTGGTACACCAACCTCAGCCATGATTTTCGCATAAGCTTCGTCGTCAACTTGCAGCACTTTGATTTCTTTAGCCATTACGCTACTTATAATTCCGGTCAATTCTTCTTGTGTTAAAGGCTTGCCAGACAGTTCATAGACAGAATTCTCATGTCCTTTCCCAGTTAGAACATTAGCAGCAGCTTCTGCATAATCTCCTCGTGCTGCCCAGCCAACTTTACCACTACCAGCAGAAGTTACCCATGGNNCTGTAAGGAATTCCGGTAGCTCGAATGGCATCCTCGGTTACACGGTGTACTTCAGCAAGGAACAGCTCACTCTTCTCTGCATGTCCTACGCTTGTATAGGCAATGAATCCAACACCAGCTTTAGCGGCTGCATCAATAGCTGCTTTATGTTGGCGAATCCGAGTCTCGTTATCTCCATCTGAAGATACAATTAGCAGTCGATCCACACCGGCAAATGCTACATCCAACGTTTCCGGCTTATCAAAGTCACCATGACGGACTTCCACACCACGCGCTTTAAGATCACTTGCTTTATCTGGATTCCGGACACTCACTACAAGGTCCCCTGCGGGTACAGTTTTAAGTAGAGACTCTATCACTAATGATCCGAATTGACCTGTTGCTCCTGTTATAGCTATTTTCATTTTAAAATCCTCCTCAAATTAGGATTAATTTCATCCTCTTAATAATTGTTATCCTGTAACTATTGTAGTTACATTTAAAATAGTTGTCAACTCCTTTATTTTATAGCCTTGACTCAACCTAATAAATACAAACAACCCTCGCGGTATCCGGTTGGAATCCAGCGAGGGCTTGAATGAAGATATCAGCTCCATATTAACTTAATAACCGTTCCCTTACCTACGTGACTCTCGACAGTAATCTGGCCCCCCATACATTCGATCAGTCCTTTAGAAATCGCCATGCCGAGCCCAGAACCGTTGGAGGTAGACGCTGTATCCGTTCCTCGATAATATCGTTCAAATAGCCGAATCATTGTTTCTTCATCCATTCCATCGCCGTCATCAGCAAATTGAATGATAAATCCGGTCTCCCTATCTTTATGAATAAGCGACACGGTCAACTTCGTATCCGGTGGGTTGTGGAGCAGCGCATTCGCAGTTAAATTGTTGACAACCCTCTCTAGCCATGGCGTATACAATTGAGCTCTAACTTCGGTTTGTGCAGGTAGAAATACTATTCGCTGCTTCCCATAGGCAGGATTGGCAGCAGCTTGTTCGAGAGCTTGTTGCAGCCAAGTGTTCAATTCAACTTCCATCGTCTCAGGTGGTTTAATTCCTGATTTTAGACGATAGGTCATCGCAAGATCACTGATCAGCATGTCCATGTGAGCCGATTTATCTAGCATAGTCGTTGTAAACTTATGGACTTCCTCTTTCGACCAGTCATATTTGGGTTCTGCCAGTAAATGAGCATATCCTGTGATAGAGGATAAAGGGGTTTTCAAATCATGAGTAACACCGGCGATCCATTCCTCGCGTAAGCTCTCCGTCTCTTCCCGCAGTACTTGATCACTCTTCAAGGTTGCCGATAATTTCTCAATTGAAACCATCACATCAGCAAAAACACGGTATCTTCTCCTCCATTTACCCACGGCTGTTCGACTGCGACGAAGTCCTTTACGATCCGTTGGCTCTGTATAAATGGCATTTCCGATGGAATCGAGCCATACGAGCATATGCAGCATTGGCGCACCAAAACGATGTGCTTGCCATAAAGAGAGCAACACAAACGCGATCAATAAAGCGATAAGCATGGCAATTGAGCCGATGATCACGACCTTGACTTCTTCAGGTATCCACACTTTTTTACCTGGATCTGTCCCTTTGATATTGGGTTCTCCCACGATCCAAGTACGACCTGACTCCTTATCAAAAGAAGAAAGAACATGATACCCATATCGTTCACTGTACATGGTGCGAAGTGCAAGCTCTTGAACGGAGTACTGAGTGGGTATCATATTAGGTCTGTTATAAGAAAGCACTTCATTGCCTGATGAATCTATAAGTTGAACAAAAGCTTGGGCNNTTCATCAGGAAGTACTGGCTCCCCTTTCGCAACAGCGAATGTCCCCTCACTCACTTTCTTTAATAGTGGACCTAATACATTAGGCGCACCATACACCAGTGCGAGCTGTTTACCATCCTTTTCTTGAATCCATAGTGCCAGATTATAAGGAAACGGCTGAGTACCCGTCCAATAGGCAACTACTTCGCCAGGGCCATATTGAATGGGTACATCTTTAGGTGTATTATAGGCACTCTCAACTTGCCCATCTTCATTTAGACTTTGTAGCCAGCCTTTATTTTTC
>DOJM01000624.1:386-874 GCA_003529225.1 Paenibacillus sp. | reverse complement strand
AATGTATGCCATCCTCATCAATCTTAGATGATTCTACCAATTGTTCAAGACCCACATTGGCAAAATCACGCGTGAGACTAATATCAAGAAACCGCAGCAAAATCCAAGTAAATGTTATGGCAGAAATAGCGAGAACTACCATGCCCGTAATTGCGAGCTGTAGAACAAACTTTAACGTTAACCGGCGCTTAATATTCATGGCGCAGACAACTCTTGGCGTTCTACTTTAACCAGTTTGTACCCAAGACCTCTAACATTAACGATAAACTTCGGATCGGATGGGTCTGCTTCTATACGCTCTCTTATGCGGTGAATATGTACCATGACCGTATTATCATCACTTAAGGCCTCTTCACCCCAAACCTTTTCATATAATTCACTTTTGCTGAATATTTGATTGGGATGTTTACATAAGAACAGCAGCAATTGGAATACAAGTGCCGGACAAGAGACCGACTCACCCTCAACCAGCAGCTCCCCTGCCGTCT
>DOJM01000624.1:0-278 GCA_003529225.1 Paenibacillus sp. | reverse complement strand
ATAGCAAATCCGGTCAGTTTATCAAAATCAGAGGTTCGAGCCGTAAGAAACAGGATAGGTGCGTCCGTCGTCTGCCGGATAAAAGGACAGATTTCAATTCCACTGCGCCCTGGCAACATCACATCCAATACAATCAAATCATATTTTTTGGCTTCGCAGGCGCTTATCGCTTCTTCACCCGTCACCGCAGTATCAATATTCAAATAACCTTCCTTACGTAGCACAGTCTCCATAATCTCCAATAGCGATTGTTCATCATCTACAAGTAAAATCGATGC
>DOJM01000425.1:6001-9347 GCA_003529225.1 Paenibacillus sp. | reverse complement strand
TGTCGTCGTCTCCTGCGTCCGAAGCAACGGGATGCCCTCTTCTTCGCAGAATAGAGTTAAATAAGGAATCTCCTGCTGACCTGTCGTCACAATAAAGCATGGCGGATGATACTTGACGATATTACCAATATGTAACTTGCGCTCTTCAACGCTTAGGGTTAACAGATAATTGATTTCCTTGCAGCCCAATACTTGTACCCGCTTCGTTGGGAAAAAATCAAAGTAACCCACGAACTCCAGGCCAGGTCTATGCGCCTTCGAACGTGTGATTTCACGATCCATGCAGCNNAACGTTTCCGTAAGGCTTTGAACGGTAGTCGATTTCAATGTTGTTCTCCTCCTGTGGTTACGTATCTTGAATACGCAATACGGTTACCGGGATATATTCAACGAGGAACGGAATGATTCCTGCAACAACGCTACTCTTTAGCCTGAAAGCCTTGTGTGTTATTTACACCAAACATTCACAATTTTCTGTATGAGTGCGGTATGCGAGATATGTAGGCTCATGATTACGATTAGGACGTTCTATTTACTCGTTAATGTAAGTGTTGACTCGGTTTTGAATCAGCTTGCTGACGTCTTCGACGGATTTCTGACCGCTCATATACGAATCAAACTCTTCAATCGCAATTGAAACGACCTTCATATCACTAGATAAATTCGTACTCGCTCCATCTAATAGCTGATGTAATTCTTGGATTTTGCTTTCTACAGTCTCAGCATCAAACTTTTGCTCTAGAAGAGGGAGTGTACCCGCTACTGCCTGCTGCTTAGCATTATTAAGCTGTTTCTCCACAACTCCCTTATGCATCGCAAAGCCTTGTACCACTGGTGAAGATTGCATGTCCTCGGAAAGCATGAACTTAATAAATTCCCAAGCTTCATCTTGAACCTTAGATTTGCTGTTAATGCCTAAAGTGAAGTATGACTTAAATGGAGTTCCGTTATATTTTCCATTGACTGTTGGATTTTGATATAGTTTAAGTTTTGGATCAAGGACTTGAGAGAGGCCTGATATTGGATCGAAAAGGTTAGCTTTGTTAAACAAAGTTTTGGAATAGTCGTACGAAAATTCAGCTTTAAGTACGCCCTCATCATACATCGATTTGATTTGCTTCATCATGTCTCGAAACAGATCGGAATCAAAATTAGCTTGACCTTGATCAATGAGATTATCATAATTGGCTTCTATATACTCCGCTAACATTTGAATCGGGAATAGATTAACAAATGCTACATAATCCTCACCAACTTGTTCCTTAAGCTTCTTAGAAATTTCTTTAAATCCATCCCATGTCCAGGTCTTATCATCGATTTTAATATTAGCTTTTTCTAACAACTCTGTATTCCCAGTAAGCGCGTCGATGACAAATGAGAATGGCATTGCATACAATCCGTCACCGTCCTGGGAATTTTTAAAGATATTCTGATAGTACTGATTTCGATCAAACTCAGAATCCTGGTCCATTAGATCATAGAAATTAGTCAGCATGTTCTTGGCGACATATTTGTCCTGCGGCAGATCGTTCATTACGATGATGTCTGCCCCTTTGCCAGACATCATCTGTGTGCTAACCGTTTGTATATATTTCTCAACATCGCTCTTTGAGAATGATTCGCTCGATGTCATTTCCTCCGTTTGAGGTCTGGCTAGATACTCTTTGATTTCAATTTGTATATCTGGGCGAATTTTTTTATATTGCTTAACCGCCTCATCTAAATAAGGAGTTACCGCCATGGTTGCAATCTCAATCTTATTGCCATCAGATGATCCCCCTTCACCTGATCCCACGTCGCTGCTAGAGCATCCCGATAACACGACTATCATTGCTAATAAGGCTAATACCCATCTTTTCAAATTCATTCATCCCCTTCAATATACTCTGATTCTGTTACCTTCCTGCAGTGGTTCACTTGATTCAATAATGATCCCATCATCAGGACTTAATCCGCTCACAGCTACAACCTCATCCTCGGTTGAATCACCTGTTAAAATATAAGCTTTGCGTGCATTAAACGTATTGCCGAGTGAGCTTTTCTTCTCCTCAACTACATAGACATAGCTTCCGGTTGTATCTTTATGAATCCATTTCTTTGATAACACATACCCTTTTTCATTTGACTCCTTCTTTATATCTAGACTGACTTGTTCGCCGCCTTGAAGACCATCATCGGAGACGGAAATGACAACCTTATAACTGGATTCGTCGGATGAATCTTCACTGTTCTCTTTAGATGCAGCTTTAATCTCTTGAATTATACCGTTAACCAATTTATTGTCTTTCGCCAGGCGAACAGAAACCTTAGATCCAATCTCGAATAATGCCGTATTCTCCGAATCGACAGCAAATGAAAATTCGAAGCCCTTGCCACTATCCATTAAGGTCAGGATTGTCCCCCCTTGTGAAGCATTCATGCTATCCTCTGCTGTGATCTTTGTGATTTTTCCGTCAAAAGGGGCAGTCAGCTTTTGTTTATCCGCTTTTTCTTTACGCAGCTTATTCAACTTTCTTTGCGCCATTGCAAGATCCATATTATCCAATTCAAGAGCTCGCTCAGCCTTGGCAATCACTTGCTCATCACCACCTATCAAAGCATTAAGCATATCCTCCTCCAGAATCTCCCGATTTAGCTGTTGTTTCTTAAGTGCCGTTTCCTCTTGGTATATCTGCTCATCCAGACCTGAGCTGTCGAATGTCACGAGCTTTTGCCCCTTCTTAACCTCATCATTCTCTTTTACATGAACCTTCACAATTTTAGAGCCAGCCTCATTCAACAAATTCACCTGCTTTCGAGGCGTTAAGACTCCACTCCCTTTAACCTGATGAACTAATGATTTGGAGGTAAGCTTCTCCGTAATTACTTTGGGCAGCGTCATCGTTTCGAGTGTGCTGCTAAAGAAAGTCAAACCAGCCAATATCGCAAAGAACAATACAAACAAAGCAGCCGTTAATCGTTGTCGCTTAGATGTGCTTGTCATCTCATTTCCCCTATCCTTTAATTCCAGAAAGCTCTATGCCCTCAATAAAATACCGTTCCGCCAAAAGAAACAAGAGAATCATAGGCGTCATATATAAGACCGCAGCCGCAAAGGATACCCCAAGCGCATCTTCCTGCAGACGAGATAGAAAAATGGACAAGGGCTGCAAATTGGCATCCTGCAGAAAGATCAGGGGCTGCTCCACCATATTCCAGTAATCTGCAAACAACAGAACAACAAGCGCTGCCATGCCGGGTTTTACCATAGGCAGGACAATCCTGATAAAGGATCGGAAATAGCCTGCCCCATCCATTTGGGCCGCTTCCATATATGCAGTTGGGATTTGGAGCATAAATTGTCTGA
>DOJM01000425.1:5276-5927 GCA_003529225.1 Paenibacillus sp. | reverse complement strand
TAAACACAGAATTCCAAAACATACGAAGAAATTGCGAGGTTGAAATAAGCACCTTAAAAAATTGCTCTAGCGAAACCCAATCTGGAGTCAGCTTCAAATTCACAAAGTCATTCATCTTTGTATTACCCAACATGCCGTAATTCAGCATAATTTCCTTCTCCGTCATCAAGGAGCTTACCATTGTCAGTACAACAGGAAATAACATTACAAGCGCGATTACGGTTAAGAAGATAGTAAGCAGCAGTGTTCTTATCTGTCTCTTGTTNNAGAGCATCAACACAATGACTAAAATGCAGAGCACCATTAAGAAAGCTGCAGCCGATAGCTTCTGAATATCAAGCGATAAGAACATATTGTTCATATAGTGCTGAAGCATATAGATGCTGTCATGTGGATAGTCACCCGCAACTAAATAGATTTCCCGAAATACCTTAAATGAGTTCAGAATCGACATCAGCATCACTAAAAATCCTGTCGGTATTAAATAAATCAAGGTGATCTGGAGCTTACGAGCCCAGCCTGCTCCTTCCAGGTTTGCTATCTCATAGTATTGATCAGGAATATTTTGCAACCCAGCCAAGAACAGAACCACATTATAGCCAATGTTTTTCCATACATAGATAAAAATAATGACACCTTGCGCCCACTCTG
>DOJM01000425.1:4814-5188 GCA_003529225.1 Paenibacillus sp. | reverse complement strand
ACCATTCCAATCGAATAGGATCTGCCATACGAGCACAATCGACGCTACTGGAACAACCAGTGGTAGCACATAAGAGGTGCGCAGCCAATTTCGAAAAAAGACTCGTTTGTTAAGCAGCATGGCAAGAGTAAGTGACAACAGAATAAGGATCGGAACGCCAATAATAGTGAACCAGAATGTATTCCCCGCCGCCTTTTGAAAGGACGAACTTGCTAATAGGCTTTGGTAATTGGCAAGCGATAATCCTGCCTCACCACTTGGATTCTCAAATGAAAACACAACACTTTGTCCAAACGGAATCAAATAAAATAGCGCAAAACCAATCAAACTCGGAGCAAGAAAGCAGAACGCCACAAGAATCTCCTTGCGAGCCA
>DOJM01000425.1:0-4724 GCA_003529225.1 Paenibacillus sp. | reverse complement strand
ATAGATCAGCTTCGGTATTAATTTGGAGTAATTGTGGAAAAAGTATGGAAAAGCCCGCTTGAAGGAGCAACTTTGTTAGAATAATAGTTGTATTAGTTAGGAGGTCTGTTGATGAAGAGCTATCAAATCGCAATCGTTGAAGATGATTGTCATATAAGAGATATCGTTGAGACTTATTTACAGAAGGAAGGCTACAGAACTATATCGTTAGGTTCAGCAGAAGAAGCGCTCATGTTATGGAACACAGAGCGCCCGGATATGTGGATTCTAGATATCATGCTTCCAGGTATGAATGGCTATGAGTTCTGCAAACAAATTCGCAAGGAAGCCGAAGTTCCAATTATTATGATCTCCGCTCGTGATGAAGAAGTAGATAAAATACTTGGACTTGAGCTTGGAAGCGATGATTATTTAACTAAACCTTTCAGTCCACGTGAGCTGGTCGCACGAGTAAATCGTTTATCCCATCGGCTTAACTCCCTTACAGAAAAATCAGAACAGAGTATAGTCTCTTCAAAATCAAACGACCTCATCATCGATGAGCTTCGTCTAGTATTAGATAGTCGTTTGGTTTACTGGAGGTCTAAAGAAATTGAAATGACGGTGAAGGAATTTTCATTGCTTCATACCTTAGCAGCGCAACCGAATCGTGCTTTTTCTCGCAATGAGTTGTTAACATTAGTGTGGGGTGATGACTATTTCGGTAGCGATCGGGCAATTGACGATTTAGTCAAAAGACTTCGTCGTAAAATGGAAGACCTGCCTCTTGAAACCGTTTGGGGCTATGGTTATCGAATGCGCGTGGATGGAGTGAAGACATAACATGAAACTAATCTATAAGCTTCATTTATCATTTGGAATATTACTGGTATGCGTACTCGTGCTTACAGCTACATTCGTTTATCCTCTACTAATGGATACACTAATCAATAATCAAAGAGAAGAGATAACATGACAAGGCAGTGCAATGATGGAGTTGGTCAATTCGTTACCTGTTCAAGACCTAACACCTTCTCAATCAGCAGCAGCTATCGTACAGCCGGCTCAAGAAATTAATAGATCAGTAGATGCGTTACTCATNNCTAGAGCCGAATCGTAATATATTATTTAGTACAATGACTGAAGCGCAGACACAGACATGGCTACCGTTCATTGAACAGTACTCAAGTCACAATCAGCAGGGTTTATGGGAAAATGGACAGGAGAAATATATTGTTGAGACCTTAACTTCTAATCCACAGAATCTTGATCCAGCTAGTGCTGTAACCCCAGCCACCCTTGTCTTGTCTACACCGCTAAGCAAAGTCAAATCATATCAATCAGAGCTTTTTACAAGAATGATGTTCATTATGGTGATTGGGGGCACTATTGCCTTTGGCCTAAGTTTATTTATTACCAAACGTCTCGTTACCCCTCTTGAGAAATTAAAGCTTGAGCTCAAAAAAGTTGAAAAACGCCATTTTGATGAGGTGCAGCTCATTCAAACTGGCGGGGAAATTGGTGAGGTAGCCCAAAGTGTCCATCATCTCGCAGGAGAACTTAAGCAATACCATCATGCTCAAAGACAATTTTTCCAGAATGCTTCTCATGAACTTAAGACCCCACTAATGACGATTCAAGGTTATGCAGAGGGAATCCGAGATGGTATTTTCACCGGGGATCGTGCTGACAATGGTCTTGATGTCATCTCAAGCGAATGTGAACGACTTAAGGGAATTGTTACAGAGATGATCTTGTTAGCCAAGCTTGAAAGTGAAGATGGTATTTTTGATCAAGAAGAAGTGCCAGTTAAACAGTTAATCGACAAAACCGTCGATCGAATACGTCCATTAGCTATAAATGAGAGAGTTGACATCATAGTAAAGTACGAAGTAGATAACCCTAGCAATCTTCATATTCATGGAGATTCAGAAAAACTCTTACAAGCAGTACTAAATATTATGAGCAATGCAATTAGACATGCATCACATGCCGTGGATATAGAAATTTCGGAGCAGGATGGACAAGTGCAGATCGATGTCATTGATGATGGTGAAGGTATTCCTGAACATTTATTGCCTCAGCTATTTCAGCGTTTTATCAAAGGTAAGGATGGCGAAACAGGACTTGGACTTGCCATTTCACGTGCAATTATTGAACGGTGCGACGGTACTATATCCGCTCATAACGGAGAGCATGGTGGAGCTATATTTCGTATGAGCTTCCCTATTCATTAAGATAACAGTAATAACTATAAAACTGCCGATAGCTATTATGATTTAGAAAAGCAGTATATTCGTAATGTGCAATCCGAGCAAGAACGCAACTTGTTTGTGTATTATGACATATAGATTAGACTATTAAAGTTCTCACATTTCTGATACCCATATCTAAGTCAAAGTGCCTCACTTACTGCAACCTTCTTATTTTGAATCCGAAGATTCCTTTTATATGTCGTGAATAATCCGAAGTACCCTAGCGCTACGAGGATACAGATTATAACGTCAACAACAATCAAGTTCTGATAATTCCCAAAATAATCGAAGGATAGGCCTCCGATTAATACACCTACTATACCGCCACCCTGGTGCATGAGAAGTAGAACACCGGTATGTTTACCTTTACCCTTTGCAAACTCATTGATGACAAGCATTCCACCCGGTACTGCGCTTAAGTAGGTAATTCCGAACGCTATAGCAAAAAGAATAGGTGAACTTCCCAAGTGCATAAAGAGGAAAGCAAAGCCTATAATACGTGTGCCATACAATAGAGACATCATCATTAATTTATTGTATCGGTCCAGAAAATAGCCGCAAATGAGTGCCCCAGTGATTTCCATAATACCTAGTATGCTCATAGATAAGGCGATCATGCTAGGTGATACATCTGCCAACTGGTGTATGGCTACCAAATTCATCTCTACGGATCCCATATTGATACCGCAGGTGAACAGCGCAATCGCGACCACGACAAAGATAGGAAGATGGATAAATTTCTTGGGCGATGGAGTTATTCTAGTTAATATACCTTGCCCTTCGACTTCTATTGAATGATTCGATTCATCTTTCTCCTTATTCTTCTGTTGTGGAGCCTTAATTCCTAGCCAAATTACGNNCCTAGGATAAAAGAAGCCATAAAGGCGTTCTTCCACGTCAGCCAGTCCTCGGATACGAAAATGGGCGTAATAATCGCTAATCCTACAGAAGAGGCACTCGCCAGCAAAGCCATTGCTTTAGCCCGATGATGCCGAAACCATTCAAACATCAATATATAACTCGCCGTCGCCCCAATACCCGCCAAACCAGAGATAACACCGTATCCAATAAAAAAGACGGTAGGATGGTGGCCTAACACGACAATACCAGTACCCAAAGTACTCATGATTGCACTTAACATTAGTATCTTCTTTGTACCATAACGATCCACGAGCCAGCCCCCCAAAGGTGCACATACGGCTATGATGAATAAATTGGTGGACCATGCCATTGAGATGAATCCCCTGCTTATCTGTAAATCCGTTGATATTTGCACCTGAAAAAAAGACAAGCTGAATCGAGTCAATGCACCAATAAATCCAATAACCCAGAGAGATCCTAATCCAATCCATGCATACCTGGATTCCTTGAACCATGTCGTTGCCATTATGGTTTCCACCCCTGTCTATTATAAAAGATACCGATTGGTATCTTTTATAATAGCATAGATGCTTTTTTTTGCAACAGAATAAATTCATTTGATATACTACGTGTACATATACCATTAAGGACGGAGGATGACGATGGAAAAGGGTGAGAAAACTCGCAAATACATCATAGCTAAAGCCGCTGAACTTTTTAACCAGAAGGGATATTCGGGCTCATCCTTATCTGATATAACAGAGTTGACAGGCATCAAGAAAGGCGGCATCTACCGTCATTTTTCCAGTAAAGATGAGATTGCATATGAAGCTTTTAGTTATGCGGGTAGTATTGTCGGAGCCCAACTCGCTCATGCCATTAGTCAGCAAGAAACGGCCTCTGGCAAGCTATTAGCTTATTTACATGTGTACGAGAAAGTAGTTGAAGCACCACCTTTCATTGGGGGTTGTCCGCTCCTCAACACGGCTATTGAAAGCGACGACAGTCATCCAGGCTTACGTGAAAGAGCCCAGCAAGCCCTAATAGGTACGCTGGAGTCCAAAAAGAAAATCATATCCGAAGGTGTTCAAAGCGGTGAATTCAAAGCAGACCTCGATATTGAGGCACTAGCTACTTTCTCCCTTTCCATCATGGAGGGCGGTATCATGATGAGTAAGCTCGAAGGAAATAATCGGCATATACGGATGAATATCAAAAGCTTTGCTGCTTATTTAAAAAAAGAGTGTCTACGCGAGCCCAGTTAGTTCATTCAATACTGATGCTCTCCTTATTTATGTTCCAACCACTGACAATCTGTTATTNNTTTCTGTGAATGTTGCTTTAAATGAAGAGTCTTCGGGGCTGCAAGCGTATAAACCAAAGTTTATTTGCTCATTCCCTTCAAACAAATGAAAAATTCGTATCTGCTTAAAGGTAATCCCATCTAAAGAATTTTCAACACAGAAGTCACTCTCACGTCTACTTAATCTGTAGTACATTGTTTTTATTGTTGCGTCGATATCTGTTGTTGCCCAGTCCGAATATCCGTGATTTGTAACTACACTACCCAATCTTTGATATTCTTCATTCTCATATTCGATCGATGCCTTGAACCAATTGTCACTGTCC
>DOJM01000510.1:4500-5204 GCA_003529225.1 Paenibacillus sp. | reverse complement strand
AACGATTGATAAGAAGCTTCAGGAGGAAATTGAGGAGCTTGCGCTAAAATCCGGAATGAGGGAAGGAGCCGTAGTGGTGTTAGACACCAGGACGGGAGATATTGAAGCCATGGTATCTTTACCCTTCTATAACCCAGAGAAGATATCTCCTCAAGGAGGGGAGTGGAACAATCGGGCACTCCAGGCTGCCGTTCCTGGATCGATCTTCAAAATCGTTACAGCCGCCGCGGCGTTAGAAGCGGGTGTAACCTCCGCTGATGAGCTTTTTTATTGTTCAGGGCAATATGAGAAATATGGATTGTCTTGTCTGACAGGAAAAGGACACGGACCCCTTACGCTGGCGCAAGGATTTGCCGTGTCCTGTAATACTGTGTTTGCTGCGCTGGCAGAGCGCTTGAGTGGTGTTCAGCTTCAATCAACTGCACTGGCGCTAGGACTCGGTAGAGATATTAGCTGTTAAGCTGAAAAGACGCTTGGGTTTCCACTTCTAAAACCACTATCCGGAGAGCAAAAGGGGAGCATCTTTACTACCTTACTTCCAGATGACAAGGGAGCCAGAGTACAGACTGCAATTGGACAGCGGGATGTACAAGTCACACCCTTACAAGCAGCTAATCTTATTGTAACGCTACTGCATGGAGGGGAAGTAAGGGCGCCAAGGATTCTGCAGCGAGTCACATTTGCGAACGGGCAGAAGCTGGAGG
>DOJM01000510.1:0-4389 GCA_003529225.1 Paenibacillus sp. | reverse complement strand
ATCTACAAAGCACACACTGGCCTGTTGCAGGTAAATCAGGGACGGCGCAGACGCTGGTTAAGGGCGTAGCACGTAACAATCAATGGTTTATCGGCTACGGCCCGGTGGATCACCCGAGATATGCTGTATCAGTCGCTGTGGAGAATGTCGCTCCGGATAGTCCACATCTTGCCATTAAGCTATTCGGTCAGATATTTGATTTATTATCGTCTTCTACAGAAGCTTGAGGCTCCGGAGGGGGAGCAGTGACCTTGCCCTTAGATGAAGGGCCATTTGCAGCAAAGGGCGAAACGATAAACTCCTCTTGAGGCAAATAGATCCAGCTCTGAAGATATCCTTGTTGAATTAGTTCTTTAATCAGAATAAGCAGAATCGGCGACAGGATCAGACCGGCCATACCGAAAGCGGACGTGGACAGAATGACGAAGGACAGCATCAGAAAAGCAGACGATACACCAATCGAATTCCCGGTAATCTTCGGTTCAAGCAGTTGTCTTACAATCAGTACAATCGCGAGGAGTATAATTAGACCGATTGCTAAAGAGGTATTGCCAACAATGAACAGATAGATGATCCAAGGGACTAAAATCGTCGTTACACCAAGGAGCGGCAAGACGTCAAATACAGCACAGATAAGCGCCATAGTGATTTCGTTACCGGTCCTTAGAATGAATAAGCCAATCAGTACGATAACAAAGGTAATGCTGATTAGAATAAGCTGGGCTTTTAAATAAGAGCCGATGGCTTTAAAGACGTTGCCCTGCAAAAAGGCATAAGCAGTTTTAAATGTTTTTGGCATTTTGTCATGGGCAATCTTGCGCCAATCTTTAATCTCCATACTAAGGAAAAATGCTAAAATAATGGCGATCCCAAAATTAGCCATGAAGGAGGAAAAGGATCCGAGCACACCGACCATATATTTTAGAGAAATAACAAGCCATCCAGTAAGAACATTCGTGGCATTTTTAAAGTAGCCATTCACTTTGTCGGTAATATCCGGCGGCAAGCTTTCGATTTTTTGCTGAAGGTAGGTTGTGGATTCCACGAAATGTTGTTGTACCACATATGTATACTTAGGAAGATTATCTTGAAAGTGAAGCGCTTGGATAGTGATTAATAGCCCAGCGCCAAATAANNTCGCCGAAGCGAATGGTTTGGCAAGCCCCCGTCGGTTCAAGAAACGGGCAAGCGGTTCAATAATCAAAAATACAAAAAAAGATAGGAATACAGGTGCAGCTAACTGATACAATTTACTGAAGGCGAACATAATCAGATAGACCGTGAGGACAATTAATCCAATGTCGAAGAACGTGCGCCAATATTTTTTGTATAACGGCAGCATAGATATAAACAACTCCCTTTTTAAATAAGTTGATAGGTCAGCTTGAATACATTGTACATGATTTTACGTAAAAACCGTCTATTTCTTTGATACATGTGTTAAAATAGGGGGTAACCTATTTTTTATCTAACTTCACTTGGCCGTATCTGCTTGCAGACGTAAGGCGAGCCAAAGTCAACTCTGGAAAAGCGAGGAATTCATATGCAGACTTTGCTGCTCTGGTTATTTTATATCTCATCTTTTTATGCTTTTATCCCGGGTATGATTAGCCGCATTTTTGGTTACCGTGTCTTTCGTAAAGGAACTGGGCGCAATGAGTTCGCGTTGACCTTTGATGATGGACCTGACCCTCGATTTACACCGTTACTCCTGGATTTATTGAAGAAGTATGATGCAAAAGCAACCTTTTTTGTAGTAGGATCTAACGCTGAACGTTATCCGGAGCTTATTAGGCGGATACATGAAGAGGGACATCTTATTGGAATTCATAATTATGTTCACAAGACGAACTGGCTCATGCGGCCCGCAACCGTTCGGCGGCAGATTCAGCACACGAATGATATTATCTACAACATAATAGGCGAGCGTAGTACTTATTATCGTCCACCTTGGGGAATTGTCAATTTGTTCGATATTTCCAAACGTCGCCAAGTTGAAATTGTTCTATGGTCGGTAATGTTTGGAGATTGGCGTGAGAAGCTTGNNGCGGCTTACCGAGAAAATGCTAGCTCGACTAAATCCCGGCGAAGTGATGCTGCTGCATGATAGTGGCACAACGCTAGGTGCCGATCCGGATGCACCCGAGAATATGCTGGTAGCCCTTGAACTAACACTGCAAGAAGCCCAAAGAAGGGGACTTCGCAGCATTCGGGTTGACGACATGATCAAGATGGCGGAGAAGTCGCCCATTCGGCACTTATCCTTTGGTAAGCGAGTAATAGTAGGACTCTGGTTAGCTTGGGAGCAGGTATTTCAAGTAATGTTCCAGCTCAAGACGATTAACCCAGCCGATCCTTTCATGCATTATCGAATGCGTAAATATAAGGGAGAGCCTGTTAAACTCGGTGATGGAACCCTGTTGAGTAAAGGTGATAAAGTCATTGAGCTGCATATTGATAACAGGCAATTATTCGAATTAGGTATTCATTCTCGTTCTTCTGCTCAACTTGCGATTCGAATGATTCGCAGAATGGAGAAAGGGTTGCCAATGCTGGCTGAAGTTATTGCCAAAGACGTAAACCTCGCGCAAGCCAAAGCACTTTATGGGGTTAGTATGATTAACCGTGGGCCAGAGAAATTCGGCTTTAGTGTACATGATTTGCCCGATGGCATTTTCGCACGTTCCACCAAGTTTTACTTAAAGATCCTGTTAAGTGTGANNGATTCATCCAGATGGGGGTGCTAGGCTCAAGGAGCGTAGTGAGGTCCTTGTACCGAAGCTAATCCTGATGCCTGTCTCAGAATTACTCAAGAAGATGAATCAGCAACTGCCTCATGATGAAAGGTCGGTAAGGAAACGTAAACCGCAGCAAGAGGAAGCATTGTCACTTAACGATTCACTTACAGAAGTGGAATTACCAGGAGCAACAGTAACGAATTGATTCATGATATTATTAACTCTTATATAATGAGCCGTAATATAGATGCCTCACAAACCAGAAATGGATTGTGGGGCATTTTTTCTTGTGCCCAATAAAAGAGCAGTCCGACCATAGATGATCTAAGGTGGACTGCTCATGTATGCTAGGAAGAACTAGAATTTGATTATGCTAATTAAATCTTCAGCACTGCACCGTTACTTGNNTTTTGGAATAGCGAGCCAGGTAACCAGTCTTAACTTTAGGCTCAAACTCTTTCCAGCCCGTACGGCGAACCGCCAATACTTCTTCGTCAACCAGGAGCTCAATCTTACGATTGTTGAGGTCGAGTTCAATGATGTCTCCATCTTCAACAAAAGCGATCGGGCCGCCTTCAGCAGCCTCCGGAGAAATGTGACCGATGCTAATTCCGCGGGAAGCCCCCGAGAAACGTCCGTCTGTAATCAGACCAACCTTAGCACCAAGACCCATCCCCACGATTTGCGAAGTAGGAGCTAGCATTTCCGGCATTCCCGGTCCACCCTTTGGACCCTCATAACGGATAACGACTACATGGCCTTCTTTAACCTTACCGTTAGCGATACCTTCGAGTGCGGATTCTTGGGAATCAAAACAGATCGCAGGACCTTTGTGATATCCGCCAACAGAAGCGTCTACTGCACCTACTTTAATGATGGAACCTTCAGGAGCCAGGTTGCCGTAAAGTACGGCGAGGCCGCCTCTTTCGGAGTAAGGGTTATCGATCTTATGAATGACGGAAGTGTCTTGGATTTCATGTCCGATTACGTTCTCGGCTAATGTTTTGCCGGTAACCGTCATGCAGTCTCCGTACAGAGCACCTGGTTTCTTCAGCAGTTCATTCAAGACGGCACTAACGCCGCCCGCGCGGTCCACATCTTCAATGAAAATATCGGATGCTGGAGCCAGTTTCGCCAAATAAGGAACACGGTTAGCCACTTCGTTAATACGTTCAAGCGGATAATCGATACCAGCTTCTTGAGCCAGTGCAAGGGTGTGTAGCACCGTATTGGTGGAGCCACCCATTGCCATATCCAATGCAAAAGCGTTATCGAGTGATTCTTTAGTTACGATATCTCTTGGTNNTTCCATCAGTTGAGTAGCGGATCTGCGTACAAATTCTCTGCGCTCATCAGCTACAGCTAGGATGGTACCGTTACCTGGCAATGCCAGTCCAAGTGCCTCTAGCAAACAGTTCATGGAGTTGGCAGTGAACATTCCTGAACAAGATCCACAGGTAGGACAACCGAATTGTTCTAATTCAAGCAACTCAGCATCATTGATTTTTCCGACTTGGTGAGCACCTACGCCCTCGAATACGGAGGTAAGGGAGAGCTTTTTACCTTTACTGTCTACGCCGGCTTTCATTGGACCACCACTTACGAACATGGTTGGGATGTTGACACGCAGTGCGCCCATCATCATTCCCGG
>DOJM01000245.1 GCA_003529225.1 Paenibacillus sp. | reverse complement strand
TTTAAAAGGAACTGCGGTTTCACCTTACCAAATCAACCTGAAATGGACGGCTTCGGCCGGCAACATTCAGGCTGTGGGCTACAACGTATACCGCAACGGCAGCAAGGTCGGCACGACGAAAGAAATCTCCTACGGCGATACCGGGTTAACTCCGGATAAGGCCTATAGTTATGCTGTGAAGGCCTATAATGCAGAAGGGGTGGAATCGCTGGTGAGCAATACCGTTCAAGTAACGACCAAACCTTCATCCACTGGAGAGGGTGTCCATAAGGCATTTCCACAGCATACGTCTTATGTGGCAGGCTCCATTAAACCGAATCACTTGACTCAGGCCCAACTGGACGCTACTGTGGGCAGATTATATAACGAGTGGAAAACGAAATATCTGAAACAAAATCCATATCAGTCAGACCAGTATTACGTGTGGTATAGCGACGGCGACTGGTTTGAGAATAACGAGATTACAGTTTCGGAAGCGCATGGCTACGGAATGCTGATTACCGCTTTGCTCGCGGGTCATGATCCGGAGGCTAAGAAGTATTTTGACGGGATGTATCGCTATTTCAGAGCACATCCAAGTGAAATCAATCCCGATTTAATGGCATGGCAGCAAGCAGATACCGGCACCGAAATTATTGATATCAATGGGGTGGATTCGGCAACCGACGGTGATATGGACATTGCTTACGCTCTCCTGCTTGCTGACAGCCAATGGGGCAGCAGCGGGGAGATTAACTACTTGTCCCAGGCCAAAAAGGTAATCAACGCCATTATGAAAAGCGATGTCAACCATTCCGAGTGGACATTGAAATTGGCGGATTGGGTCAGCGACAATGATCCCATGTTCGGCAATGCTACACGCCCTTCCGATTTTATGCTGCAGCATCTGAAAGATTTTAAAAATGTATCCGGAGACCCCAATTGGGATCGTGTTACCGATAAGACGTACAACATCATTAATAGTCTGTATGAAAATTACAGTCCAAAAGCCGGTTTGTTGCCGGACTTTGTATTCAAGGATGATACGGATGAGCAATACAAACCTGTAAGCCAGAAGAAATGGGATACCCCGGATGGATACTTCCTGGAATCGGAAAATGACGGGGATTACAACTACAACTCTTCCCGTATTCCTTGGCGGATCGGTACGGACTATCTCCTGACAGGTGATAACCGGGCTAAAGAGCAGCTCAGCACGCTGAACCGCTGGATTCGGGCCATGGCGGATAATGATCCGGCCAAGATCCTTGCGGGATATAAGCTGGACGGCACGGAAGCAATCAATGATTATTCAGATACGTCCTTCTCCGCACCCATGATGGTGAGCGCCATGATCGATTCATCCAATCAGGAGTGGCTGAATAAATTATGGGATTATAATGCGGCCGTTTCCACCGAGGACGATTTATATTTTGGCAATAATCTGCGTCTGCTCAGCATGATTGTAGCATCCGGCAACTGGTGGACACCAACCATCGTTGATACTGAGGCTCCCATGGAACCAACAATAGAGAGAGCGGAAGCGATATCCAGCTCTGCCATTGATCTAAAATGGACACCTTCCACGGATAATTTGGGAGTAAAGGGATACAGGATTTACCGCAATGACGTTGAAATCAAGACCCTGGAGGCAACAGAATACAGAGATAGCGGGTTATCTGCGGATACCCAGTATAAATACTATATTATAGCTGTTGATGCAGCAGGAAATACGTCCAAGATAAGTAATGTGAGAATCGTTTCTACATTAAAGGCCAGCGGGGACAGTGGCTCAGGCAACGGAGGAGGTAACCCGACTCCAACGCCAACGCCGGCAGCTCCGAAGCCAAGTGAAGGTCCGTCGATAACACCGGCACCAACACCGGAACTGCAGCCAACGAGACCTGTTTTCAGCGATATCGGCAGCCATTTGTGNNACTGGCGGCTAAAGGAATCGTTCAGGGAACGTCGAGTACTTTCTTCGAACCGGGCGCCAAGATGAAAAGAGCAGACTTTATATTGCTTCTGGTCAGAGCGTTTGATTTAAAGGCTGGTTTTGAAGTGAGCTTTGCGGATGCCGATCAGGACGCATACTATTATGAAGCGCTGGGAATCGCCAAACAATTGGGCATTGCCAGCGGAGTCGGCGGCAACAGGTTCAATCCGGGAGCAGAGATTTCCCGGCAGGATATGATGGTATTCATCGTAAGAGCATTGCAGAAGTCAGGAAAATTAGCAGATGCCGGTTCCATCTCCGACCTTGGCAAATTTGCGGATGCCTCCAAAGTGGCTGATTATGCCGTAAAGGCAGCAGCCGTACTGGTCAGGGAGGGCATTGTCCTTGGTGACGGGAAATTGCTCCATCCAACGGGAGCTGCAACCCGTGCCGAAACGGCGGTTCTCTTTTACAGAATCATCAATAAATATTATTAATCCAAAAGGCCAACAGCCCGTTCCAAATGGACCGGGCTGTTGGCCTTTTATTTTCCATTTACACGGGCTGTTGCAATCTTCTAAAGTATCCTGTATCCGCCCATCTGCTTGTTTAGAGATGTAACTTGCCTTTATATCCTCGGCACCGTCCCGGCTTCTGCCGCATATGCTGTAGCAGGGCGTTTGAGCAAAGGAGACATGAAGGTGCAGAATAAAATAACCAAAGTCCTGCAGCACATGGCCCATACGCACGAACAGATGGCGCGGATACTAGATGCCGAGCGCCACGTGGCTGTCCGTATGTCGCAAATTGTCCACGATCTGCCAGATGCAGATNNATGATCGAAAGCTCAACTCAAGTAAACAAGAATATTATTGCTTACTTGAACGCACTTGCAGATCTGGAAGAAGCGATGGCTGAAGGGGTAGGCAGAGTAATTAAGGAATTGAACGGTCAAGAAGAAGAGTAACGCTATAGGAGCAGGAGGCGGATGATGAGCAGAGAAAAGGCTTATCTGCAAATGCTGGAGTCGACCGCCACTATCCAGTGGAACATTGCAATGATTCTGGAAGCTAAGGCGGTTGAAGCTGAAAAGGTAAAACAGTGGGCACAACATCATATCCACGCTAGAGCTTTCGAATCTCATGAAGAGCAGCTAAAGGGATCCCTCTCCATTCACGAAGTTATCGTGGAAATGGTCGAAGGGCTGACTAAACTGGAGAATGGACTCTACAGCAATTTAAAAGCAGTGCTGGGCAGTGGTGAAGATGATGGTGGCGGGGAAGGTTTTGGAGACATGTCAGGTGATGGATTCAGTTTTGGAGAAGACAGCAAATGAGCGGGGACCGTCTCTCTGAACATGCCGTCAAGCTGGAGATGATCCGCTCCATTTCGCGCAGTCAGGCTGCTTTGGCGGCCATCTTGGAGAGCATCGCCGAATTGACGGGGCAATCTGAGCTGACGGCCCGCAAATTGAGCGACAATATCAGAATCTTAAGTGGGTATCAGAGCGCGATGTGCCGGATGATGTCCGGGATTTCACTGCATCAACCGAAACGGGGAATTCCTGCTGCGCCATGGCTGAGCAAGGCATACGCCGTAGGAACCTCCAGAGATCATGGAGCACAGGAGGAATAGAAGCATGAAGAAAAAGAGCCTTAGAACATTACGTTCAGGCAGAACCCGCAGACGCACACTGCTGCTCTTGCGGAGAACGAAAGTGCGTAGAGGTCTAGCCCGTAAACCCCGCAGAGGGCTTACTCGGAAAATCGTTCGTTATGGAAAGACGAAGAAAGGTCTTTTGGTACGTAAGAAAAGAAGGTTCCGCCGTAAGCTTGTTCGAAAAGTAAGGGTTATACAAGCACCAGTTCATGTAGTGCCTGTTATCGAGGCTCCACCTGCTCCACAGGTCATTCCGCTCCCCCCGGACCTTGGCGTTTCGCCGGAAACGCCACCGGCAGACGCCTTTCAGCAGGGCTACACCGAAGCATACAACGTGGGATTCGACGCCGGTTTCGCCAAGGGCTTCGAGGACGGGCATAAGCTGGAGTTTAACTGAGCAGCGGCAGGTGAATTAAGAGGAAGGGACCCGGAGATCTAATCTATGGCGCGTTATTTTGATCTTTCGTGTCCCTCAGCTTAGAGGGACTGCATCCTCTCTGGAATCTTCCTACTATCGGAATTTGTCTCCGAATATGATAGACTTCTAAAACGAGAATCTATTTAGACGGTTTTCAGATGTCGATAAGAAAGAGGGGATAGCAGGATGCAAGAAGAAAATGGGATCAGAAAAGCTAGACAGGATGAGATCGAAGAGATCATGGAATTGATCTCAAAATGTGTACAAGTTATGCAGGCCGCTGGAAGCGACCAGTGGGATGAGAGCTATCCGAATAAAGAGATTATCGATCTGGATATCGCACAGGGTACCTTATATGTATGTGAAGAAGATCAAGCTATCGCGGGTATTCTTGTACTGGATGAGAATGCTTCTGAGGAATATAAGAAGATCGAGTGGAAGCATAATCAAGGGCCACATCTGATTATGCATCGTTTAGCAGTTCATCCACATATTCAGGGAAAAGGGATTGCGACTAGACTAATTGCTTTCGCGGAGGATTACGCAGCGCGTAATGGTTACACAAGTATTCGGCTGGATACTTATGCGAAGAATACTAGAGCTTTGGAAATCTATCCTCGCCTTGGTTATGACCATAGAGGTGAAGTAGGTTTTCCGAACCGCACGGCGAACTTTCCAGTATTCGAGAAGGTACTGAAACCGGAACGTAGTCCGGAATCTTTAACATAAAAAAAGGTTCAGAGGGTTATCTGTAGTACGAGATCTCTCCGCAAGGTATGATGTGAAGGTGCACACCCATGCTTCTGAGAATTTAGGAGGAATTGAGATTGTGCAGGCGATGACTGGCATGCGTAACATCGTCTACCTGGATCACCTAGGATTAGCTAATGGGCGATTAATACTGGCGCACTGTGTATGGCTGGATGCCGAGGAGCGGCGCATATTGCGGGATCGCGGAGTTCATGTAAGTCATTGCCCCGGTTCGAATTTGAAACTAGCTTCCGGAATCGCAGATACACCGGGGATGCTCCATGAGCAGGTGTCACTAAGTCTGGGTGCTGACGGTGCTCCATGCAATAACAACCTGGATATGTTTAATTTAATGCGGCTGGCGGCAATTATACAGAAACCTCAACATGGACCTACGACGATGGATGCCCGCAGTGTATTTCGTATGGCAACTATAGGTGGGGCAAAAGCGGTAGGGATGGAAGATAAGATCGGCAGTATCGAGGTCTGTAAAAAAGCAGACCTAATGCTCCTGAATCTCTTGAATTTCCATACTTTCCCCTCCTACGACGTAGATCCCATCTCTAGAATTGTATATTCTGCTACCCAGGCTGATGTGGAAACTACGATTATCGACGGGGAGATCGTGATGGAAAGAGGTCTGCTGAAGACTGCAGATAAAGAAATTGTGTTAAATGAAGCGAACCGTTCTATTAAAAGATTGCTTAAGTATACTTCAATCGTCTGAAGATTGATCAACTCATAGTTAACAGGGATGTTCCCAAGCCGAAAGGGCGGCGGGGCATCTCTTTTTTTGAGTGGAAGATAATTCTACCATTTTGATAAAAAAAGTAAGTATTGTTATACTAGAACAACCTGATATTTTACAAATTACTAGAATAGATTTGATATTTCGAACAAATGAACATGTAAGAGGGGATTATTAGTGAAAAAGCAAGGGCCAAATCGCGCCCATTTTTTTATCGTTGTTATATTGTTATGGTTAAAGCTGTTGCTTCTGAGAGTGTTGTTCTTTGATAGAATTGCTTGGGAATGGATTGCAGCGGATGTAGCGCCAGTCCTTTTTATTATGGGGATTTTAACGGTGATTACGCCATCTAGGGTGAGAACAACCGTCTATTGGATATTTAACGGCTTTTTATCGCTGCTGCTGTTCGCAGCCGCTGTATATTTTAATCACTTTGGTTCTGTTCCGACCTACCTAGCCTTATCTGAAATTAATCAGGTATTTCAAGTGAAGGCAAGCGTAGAATCTACNNCTTTGTCATCTTCGCAATCTATGGTTTGATTCGCAGATGGGTGCAAGGAAAGACTTACCCGCGTGAACGCTTTAGTTCCCGGAAGACAGGATTCGTGCATGTGGTGGTGATTCTGGTATCCATTATTGGAGGTTTTTCTTTATCGGCATATTCTGTCCACTCTGCACGGGGGATTACAAATGAGCTTGTACAGGCAGAAACTGCCGGATTTCTAAATTATGAAGTCGTTGCTGCGATTAAAATTAATGAAGATAACAATCTCATTGGAACGGGTGACATTAAAGATACGATTGCGAAGGTTGACGCGCTGCAATCTTCCTATCCATATAGTGACAAGGCAGCGGGTACGACTCCTGATTATTTTGGCTCACAAAAGGGTAAAAATGTAATTGTGCTGCAATTAGAAGCTTTTCAGAATTTCCCGCTTCATCAGTCCCTGAATGGCCAGGAACTGACACCAGTCATGAATNNGCGGATGAGGGCTTTTATTTTCCTCATGTCTACCAGCAGATTGGTCCAGGGAATACATCTGACGCTGAATTCATGAGCAATACGTCTATTTATCCGATCGGTACTTTGGCTATGTCTACCGGATTCGGGGACAGAGAACTGCCAAGCTTACCGCGACTGCTAAGGGATAAAGGGTATGAGGCGTACACCTTTCATGTGAATAAAGTAGGGTTTTGGAATCGGAATGGGCTATATCCGGCGCTTGGATTTAATGGCTATTATGACAAAGATTATTTTACAAATGATCATTTTAATGCGTTTGGTGCTTCCGATGAACAGCTGTATATTACGGGTGTCGAGAAATTGACAGAGCTGAAGAAGAAGGGAACTCCTTTCTACGCACAGATGGTGACAGCATCCAGTCATCATCCGTTTAAAATTCCAGATTCATTTAAGAAAATCACTGTCCCTGATCATTTGAAGGATACGATGCTTGGTGATTATTTGACTGCTATAAACTATACTGATTATGCTATAGGTACTTTAATAGAAGATTTGAAAAAAAATGGATTGTGGGATAACACTGTTCTGGTCATGTATGGCGATCACTTTGGCCTGCAGCCTCAAGATGTTCCACCAGAGCAAGTGGAAAGCGCACTTGGTATTCCATACGATTCACGGATTAGCCGCTTTAATATTCCATTCATTGTACGTGTGCCGGGAATGGAGCAAGGGCAAGTAGTAGAGCGTACCGGAGGACAACTAGATATCCTTCCTACGATCGCTAATTTAATGGGCGTTTCACTACAACAAGAAGGTTATACAGCCTTTGGCCATGACCTGCTCAATATTGATCGTAATGTGTTAGGGATGAGGTATTATTTGCCTTCCGGCTCCTTCTTTAATGATGACATTCTCTATGTCCCTGGAAAAGGATTTGCAGATGGTGAAGCGGTGTCGCTGGATACGCTCAAGCCGGTAACGGACTTCTCGAAATATCAGAGCGATTATGAGTATGTATTGAAGCTAATGAATTTGTCCGACGAATATGTGAAGCTGTTACCACAGAGATAGGGGGAATCATGAAAAAGTTCTGGAAACCGGAGTATCTCGTAAGCCTTGCCGGCTGCGGTCTTATTATTTATCTGCTTTTCGTAGGACCATTTATTGGTGTTGCCGATAATGGAGATTTTCTGCGTATGATGAATACCATCGGTCTGAACTACTATGATACTGCAGCATCGTATACCGACCAGTTTTTTAATTTTAGCCATTCTCGTTTTGCGTATGAGAATTTGTTTAGGGGCTTCTATCCTTCTTCACAGATTTTGATTGTGCTTGTACCGAGGTTGATCGGCGGGCTCATCCATGGCAGCTTTTTTGATGTTAGATTGCTCGGTGCAGTTTACAGTCTTCTTTTACTAGTGGCGACCTGGCTGCTGGTGAAGAACAATGCTCGCGGCTCTTATGTTACGGGGCTGCTGCTAGGTGCAGCTTTATTGTTTGTATTCTATGATATTGGGTATTTGGCATACTTTAACTCCTTATTCGGAGAACCGGTGTCGATGGTGTTTATGCTGCTGACCTTTGCGCTGGGGTTAAGATTAACTAGCCAAGAAAAGCCTACGACTAAAGGGTTAACCTTGTTTTTTATTGCGATTCTGTTTCTGGTCACCTCCAAAATTCAGAATGCGCCGATTGGGATTGCCTTTGCATTGATCTTCCTGCGGTTTATGACGCTTGATGGTGAGCGAAAATGGAGAAAGCTGGCCTTACGCTTTTCGATTGCGATATTTCTGGTATCCATCGTTATGTACGTGACGGCGCCAAAAGAGCTGAAGCATATTAACCTGTATCAGACTGTGTTTTTTGGGATATTAAACGAATCACCGGATGTGAAGGGAGATTTGCAGGATCTCGGATTGCCGGAGCGGTTGGAGGTACTTGCGGGCACGAATTATTTTCAGACCGATACAGTGATCAAACAGGATGATCCTTCGCTGGTACCGGATTTCTACGACCGGGTATCCCATAAGGATGTATTGTTCTTCTATCTAAAGCACCCAGGGCGGCTAATAGATAATATGGAATATGCTGCGAGTAACGGTATGGCGATTCGCCCTTATTATCTAGGGAATTATGAGAAGAGTGAAAATAAGCCCGCAGGCGCATTATCGTATACTTACAGCGGGTGGAGCGAATTCAAGAACAAGCATATTCCGCATACGCTCGGATTTCTCTCCCTATTCTATCTGGTGTACTTTGCCGGGGCACTGTTCCAATATTTCCGTAGCCGGGATGTTCGGGGGAAAGTTGCTGGTGAGCTGCTGATGTTATTGGGACTGATAGG
>DOJM01000247.1 GCA_003529225.1 Paenibacillus sp. | reverse complement strand
TAGCGAGCTCTTGTTATTAGTAGAAACCAACGGAAAATCCGACACAGCGGGTTTTCCGTTTCCATTGTTTTAAGTAAAAAAACTTTAAGGAGGATCTTAATATGGGAAGCGACATGACATTGTCACAATTAAAAAAATATAACGGAAGTAGCCCANNCTGATCTGGACGCCCAACCGCTTGATTATGAACTAGAGCCTGCGGAGTTCGTCAGCGAGCTAGCGGAATGTTTTCATCTGTATTTTATCGGCGTTGGCGGAGCAAGAATCCATTGTAAATATGTAAGACCGAAGAAAAGGGGTTCAGAAAAAGGTTCTGGTGTCGTGATGTTTCACGGATATTCCTGTGACAGCGGGGATTGGATGGAGAAGGTGACTTATGCGGCCCATGGGATTAGTGTTCTTGCGATGGATTGCCGGGGACAGGGCGGACTTTCCGAGGATAATCTTACAGTAAAAGGCACAACCATTCGTGGACATATCATTCGCGGCATTGACGATCCTAATCCGGACAACCTTTACTATCGTAATGTGTTTCTGGGTACAGCGCAGACTGCTCGAATATTGAGGTCAATGGAAGAAGTTGATCCAGCACGAGTAGGTGCTTTTGGTTTATCTCAAGGCGGAGCGCTTACTGTAGCTTGTGCAGCATTAGAGCCGCGTGTGGGCATGGCCGTTCCTGTGTATCCGTTTCTTTCGGATTATAGACGGGCTTGGGAGCTTGATATCACTACGTCAGCATATGAGGAAATTAACTATTACTTCCGCTTTTTTGATCCCCATCATTTACGTGAGGATGAGATTTTTAATAGACTGGGTTACATCGATATTCAGAATCTCGCGGAGCGAATTCAAGCCAAAATGTTGTGGGTTACAGGGTTATCCGATGTGATTTGTCCACCTTCAACACAGTTTGCCACATACAACAAAGTACTAGCGCCCAAAGAGCTTATGGTTTATTATGAGTACGGTCATGAGTATTTGCCATATCTTTCCGATCGGGCGTTACAAATGTTCATGACCTTGTAAACGATAAGCCAGTAGGCATAACAGACGACAACGGTGGTGAATGATTAGATGAAAGTACAAGTGAAAAAAGAAAAAAGACGATTCCAGCTGCATCCATCCAAATCCATTGGGGTGCGGCTTTTTCTCATCTTCTTTGTTTCGACGATGGTGCTCGTGCTCTCTCTCGGCTACACTTCCTATTCCGTAGCTGAGCATACGATCGAGACGAATGCGCTGTCAGCCAATCAACAGACAGTCGTTCAAACCGCTGAGAAGTTTGATGTGGAATTGTTACGTTATGAGGATGGTCTAGGAAGAATCTTGTACGACAATGAAATTCAAAATGCACTCAAACAAGGGAATAATCCCACTACAAGTAATGAGGAACGTAAGGTACTGTCTAACCGGATTAGTGCGGAGCTAAATGATTGGCTCACGGCATCAAACGGTGTGGAGGCCGTATACCTTATTCCGATGAATGAAGGTTTTCCAATTTCTTCGGCGGGTACAAAAGATAGAGCTTTTATTGAGAGTTTCAGAAAATCCTCATGGTTTAAACAGCTAGAGGAGAAGCCACAGAGTGTATGGATTCCACGTGAATTACAGGGCCAGGAAGGAAATACGTCAGGTGTTTTCCATTTGGCCAAATCGATTGCCGGTGATTCTAAAAGCTCGGGATACATAGTCATTAACGATATTACAATTAGCGAATTAGAAAATCAGCTTCGTAAAGTGGATCTTGGAACAAGCTCCTACATGCAATTACTAACGAATAAGGATGAATTGATTGCCTCCTCCCAGCAAGTGGGGACGGATACATATCTGAATCTGGGAGGGACGCTTCTGGGGGGTCTGCAGAATACTGCAGGCTCATTGCCAACAAAGGATGAGAAGGGGAAATCTATATTAGCTGTATACGGAACACTAGAAACCTCGGGATGGAGATTACTTGGTGTTGTACCGGCTGAGAACTTGACGAAAGACGCGCTGCGTATTCTTAAGACTACTTATCTTATTGTTGCTGTAGCTGCTGTTATCGCCATTTTGATAGGGTATTGGATGCTCAGAATGGTATCTCGACCGCTGACCAGACTTAAGAATTTGATGTCAGAGGGAGCCGAAGGGAATCTAGGGGTGCGTACAAATATCACCTCACGTGATGAGATCGGTCAGTTATCCAGTTCTTTTAACATGATGATGGAACGAATAACAGAGCTGGTTATTCATACTAATGAAACCGCTCGGAAGGTACTGGAAACCGCCGATGAGCTTAGCGGTGTTTCGCGCAAGACCGCTGATGCAGCTATGGATATTGCCGCGGCCACGGAAGAAATTGCGGGTGGTGCTGGCAGTCTAGCTTTGGAAGCTGATCGTGGTAATGAGTTGACAGGGCCAATTTCGGTACAGATGGATTTAGTCAATTCAGCTACTCATGAGATGGATCACACCGCACATAGCATCGGCGAACTCAGTGAGGAAGGTTTCAACAGATTGAAAGAATTACTTAATGAGACGAATAGGACTGGCCTGAAGACGAATCAGCTTGTTATGAAGGTTAATGAGCTGACAGAAACGGCATCTTCCGTTATGAGGGTTCTTAATGTCATGCAAAATATTACACAACAGACAAATATCTTGTCTCTGAATGCCACCATTGAAGCAGCAAGAGCAGGCGAGGCTGGACGCGGATTCATGGTGGTAGCCGATGAGATACGCCAGCTTGCAGATCAATCGAAAGAGTCGATTGCTGTTGTGGCTGAAATAACAGATACCGTTATGAGAGATATGAACGAGACGGTTGTGGTTCTATCAGAGGTTGCACCGCTCTTTAATCAGCAAATGACCTCCGTGAAGAGCACTAGCGATATCTTCGTATCTGTGCAGGATCAAATGCAGCATTTTATCGCCCGTCTGAATGCTGTAACTGTGTCGATGGACAGCTTGAGTCAATCGCAAAAGGTTCTATCCGATTCGATGAGCAACGTAAGCTCTATAGCTGAGGAATCATCAGCTGCATCTCAAGAAGTTGCCTCACTTAGTGGAGAGCAACAAAGTGTAAGTGATCATTTGGTAGAGCTTTCTTTGAAACTGGAGGATGCATCCTTGCAGTTAAAGGAGAAGTTATCGAAGTTCAGCGTGTAGGGTAGACGTAACATAATACTAAATTAATGAACCGCTTATTCCTTTAAGAGAAGCGGTTCTTTGTTTTGAGCGGCATAAGAACACCGGAGGCGTTTTTGTTTGGAAAATAAATTATTGATTGTGATGTTGCAATGAACATTTTATGGCGATTCTAATGGATGTAGGTAGGACATAATTGGTGTGGAGTCTATTCAGGAGGGAAGACATTGCGTAATATCAAACATCGGCGTGTATTCAGCGGTCTTCTTATTTTATCTGCGGCTGTAGCCGTGTTGATCCTTAGGCTGGCGTGGGTTCAACTAATTATGAAGGAACAGACGGTTCCTGGAACAAAATATACACTTGCGAAGATGGCGGAAATTCAAAGTGAACGGGAGACTGTACTGGACAGCGGTCGGGGACGTCTGTATGACCGCAAGAATCAGCCCCTTGCGGGGGAAACCATTTGGGCGGCGGCTTTTTTTCCACAAGAGGAGATGGCTAAGAAATCTGTGACGAAGTCTGTTTACGAAGAAGCTAAACCCATGCACCGACTGGCGGAGATTATGGGTGTCAGCTATGAACAACTGTTGAATAAGCGATCGTCACTTAAAGAACCTTTGCTATGGCCATCTTCAGTGGGA
>DOJM01000239.1:14159-14529 GCA_003529225.1 Paenibacillus sp. | reverse complement strand
CTCGAAGACAGTTAGATGCGGCCAGAGCGCGAAATCTTGAAACACCATGCCAAAGTTTCGGCTATGGATGGGGCGACTAATTTTTTTGTTGCCTGAGAAAATAAACTCGTCATCCATTAGGATTTCTCCAGCATCCGGTGTTTCTAGCCCAGCAATCAGACGAAGCAGTGTCGTCTTTCCACAACCTGAAGGACCGAGTAATGTCGTAAAGCTTCCAGCGGGAATCTTCAGATCTGCAGCCTTTAAGGCATGCACATCTCCAAATTTCTTTTCCAATCTGTGGATTGTAATTTCCTTCATCTCTATCTACCTGCCTGTTCTTAAGCTTGTTCTTAGTGTAAAGGTAAAGAATTCCCGCTATATTTGCTGA
>DOJM01000239.1:9393-14049 GCA_003529225.1 Paenibacillus sp. | reverse complement strand
CTAAATAAACATAAGAAAATAACTACAGTAGCCGATAAACTCGGACTGAAGCAGCCCACCGTTACGTACCATTTGAAGAATTTAGAGCAGCAATTGGGGGAGAAGTTATTTGAATCCAGAATGGATAAAATGATTCTTACGGAGAGTGGAAAAGCGTTTCTTCATTATGCGACTAAAATCAATGCACTAGCTGCAGAAGCGGAGCGGGTTGTAAAAGAGTTCAGTCAGGCGGGTCGGGGAACGCTTAAGATTGGTGCCAGTTACGTTCCAGCTACTTATATTCTTCCGAAAATATTGGGGCTGTTTGGAGAACAACATCCGGGGATTACGATCTCTTTATCGGTTAAGCCTTCCCCTGTAATCAAAGAAATGCTGGCTAGCCATGAGATTGACCTTGGTATTTTGTCTACAGAATCTTTTTATCTGCCTGATCTGCATACTCAAGCCTTGTGTGAGGACGAGCTCGTGCTTGTTTTTGCGCCATCTCATGAATTTGCCACATTTTCTAATCTAAACCCGGCTATGATTGCTTCAGCGAGTTTTATATTACATGACAAGGCATCGAGTACACGCCAACTGACGGACAAATGGTTTGAGCGTGAGGGGAATGAACCGAGAACCTATATTCTACTGGATTCACTGGAGGCCATAAAGCAATCGCTTATGAGTGGAAAGTACGTTTCGTTTATATCGCGTCTTGCTGTGGAGGATGAGGTAGCCAGAGGAAGATTGCTAATGCGCACCATTCCAGATTATAATTTTCAAAGACATATTTATTATTCGTATAACCGCGATCGTCATTATTCTCCGCTTATTGGCCTGTTCATCGACCAGATTCGAACGCTCCGTATTTAAATACACATAATGAAGGTATGCCAGAGCCATTATATATAAGAAAGAATACACAAACTATATGGACTGTATAAATTGAGAAATTGATGTATAATCTTAGTTACTGTGTCGCTTTACAGCACAAAAAAGTTGGAGATTTTCACGCAGTTTTATTGTATGATATGAGGAAAGCTTTAATAGGCGATTTTTATACAGACAATAATTAACACATTGATCCGGAAGAGAATGGGGGGAGCAGCATGACCGAACTTACGACTACCGTCAGCAAAAGCAACTCTAACAATCTGCTGCGACGGGACGTACGGTTCTTGGGGAACATTTTAGGAGAGGTCTTGGTTCACCAAGGCGGTAACGAACTACTAGAGATCGTGGAGAAAATTCGCGAAACCAGTAAATCGCTGCGCTCACTATTTTTACCTGAACTGCACAGTGAATTTAAGGAGTTAATCAATTCTTTGGATCCAGAGAACCGTCATCAGGTAATAAGAGCGTTCGCTATTTATTTTCAGCTCGTGAATATTGCCGAACAGAACCATCGGATTCGCCGCAAACGTGACTATGAACGTTCAGCTGGGGAGACAGTTCAACCCGGTTCTATAGAAAGCGCGATTAAAGAGCTTCGTGAACGTGATTTCTCTCATGAGGAAGTTAACGAGATTATTGCAGGATTATCTCTGGAACTTGTAATGACGGCACATCCAACGGAAGCTATGCGCCGTGCGATTCTCGATATTCATAAGCGGATAGCTGATGATGTTATGGNNGT
This sequence comes from Paenibacillus sp., assembly GCA_003529225.1. Lineage (GTDB taxonomy): Bacteria > Bacillota > Bacilli > Paenibacillales > Paenibacillaceae > Paenibacillus_AQ > Paenibacillus_AQ pseudetheri. Next base: position 12,431 of record DOJM01000239.1, on the reverse strand, counting down.
TATTAAATGAAGTAATTACGCTATGGCAAACGGATGAACTGCGTGACCGTAAGCCTACCGTACTCGATGAAGTGCGTAATGGGATGTATTATTTCCATGAGACGATCTTCCATGTATTGCCCGATGTTTATCAAGAACTTGAACGTTGTCTCAGTAAATACTACCCAGGGCAGAATTGGCATGTACCAACCTACTTGCGTTTTGGCTCATGGATTGGTGGAGACCGTGACGGTAACCCTTCGGTAACTTCTACAGTTACTTCACAGACCTTGCGCATGCAGCGTAAGCTGGCGATTCGGGAATATCAACGGATTATGCGTGAACTCATGAAATATCTAAGCTTTAGCACAAGTATTGTTAAGGTGACGCCTGAGCTAGCAGAATCCATTGAAGCTGATCGTGAGATCATTAATCTTGGCAAGATGGAAGAATGGCGCAATGACAATGAACCTTACCGTATTAAGCTTAGCTATATGATCTCCAAGACACAAAATGTTCTGGATGATGAGAAAAAAGGTACTCCTGAGCGTTATTCTACACCTGAAGAGTTTATCGATGATTTGAACGTGATTGACCGCAGCTTACGGCATCACTATGCCGATTATGTGGCCGACACTTATATTAAGAAATTGATCCGCCAAGTGGAGCTGTTCGGTTTCCATACGGCGACACTTGATGTGCGTCAGCACATTCAAGAACATGAGAATGCTATGACTGAAATNNACAAATGAACATTACGCCGGATTACTCCAAACTGTCTGAAGATGAGAAGATTGAGCTACTGGAGAAGTTGTTGAATGATCCACGTCCAATCACTTCTTCTTATCAGACGTATAGTGAGGGTACAGAGGAATGTCTTGCAGTGTACCGGCCGATCTTCGCTTCGCAGGAAGAGTACGGCAAACAATGTATNNATATTCTGGAGGTTATGGTCTTCTCCAAAGAGGTAGGACTATTCCGCAAAGATAATGACGGTACAGTCGTATGTACGCTGCAAGCTGTGCCACTTTTTGAAACGATTGATGATTTGCATGAAGCACCACAAATTATGAATAGATTGCTCAGCATGCCTATCTACCGCGATGCAGTAAGAGCAATGAATGATTTGCAGGAAATCATGCTTGGCTATTCAGATAGTAACAAAGATGGCGGCGTGGTTACTGCTAACTATGAACTGCGTGTTGCTCTGAAAGAGATTACAGCTGAAGCCGATAAGTTCGGAATCAAGCTGAAGTTCTTCCACGGTCGTGGCGGAGCGCTCGGCCGTGGCGGCATGCCGCTTAACCGCAGCATTCTGGCTCAGCCAGCCTCGACGATTGGCGGCGGCATTAAGATCACCGAGCAGGGAGAAGTGATCTCCTCCCGTTATTCGATGCAAGGGATTGCTTACCGCAGCCTAGAACAAGCGACATCTGCGCTTGTGACAGCAGCGATCAATGCGAGAATTCCACAAGCGGATTTATATGAAGAGAAGTGGGAAGAGATTGTTGCTCGTATCTCTGAAGTTTCGCTTCACAAATATCAGGATTTGATATTCCGTGATCCGGACTTCCTGACTTATTTCAAAGAATCTACACCTCTGCCTGAAGTTGGAGAGCTTAATATTGGTTCACGCCCTTCCAAACGGAAGAACAGTGACCGCTTTGAAGACTTGCGTGCAATTCCGTGGGTATTTGCGTGGACACAAAGCCGTTATTTGCTTCCAGCGTGGTATGCTGCTGGAACCGGACTGCAGAGTTTCTATGAGGGTAAGGAAGAGAATCTGAAGATTATGCAACATATGTATGAGAACTTCTCATTCTTTACTACACTGATAGATACGCTGCAAATGGCTATCTCAAAAGCGGACTTGAACATTGCTAAGGAATACGCCAGCATGGGCAAGAACGAGGAAGCGCGTCAACGGATCTTCGGCCAGATTGAAGATGAATTCAAACTGACCTCAGAGTTGATCCTGAAGATTACTGGTCAGCAGGATATCTTGGATAACGTCCCTGTGATTCAGGAGTCGATTAGACTCCGCAATCCTTACGTTGATCCGCTTAGCTACCTGCAGGTTCAATTGCTATCCGAGCTTAGAGCGCTCCGTGAAGTCGATGGAGACGATAGCGAATTGCTTCGCGAAGTATTGCTTACCATCAATGGCATTGCCGCTGGTCTTCGGAATACCGGCTGATATAGTCTTAACACAAAAAGTCCGCCCTTTATCGGGGCGGACTTTTTGTGCTTATATAGAAAATTATGCAGTATCCGGCAGGTTCTAAAAGATTACTTTCATGGATTCATGGAAATGCACGGTCATCATCTGGCCAATAGTCTCCATAGAAGCATTATAGACCTAAAGGCGATGAGCTGTGGCACACGAGTTATGGACTTTGCCAGGAATGAGTGCAAAGGAGCGCCGGAGCCCGTGTTTATTTGCTTCTTTATAGGAATTACTGTCTGCTCGCACATATAAACATTTTTAAGTTTCTTATTTCTCTGCTTCAGGGTCAAAATGCTGAACTATAGGGAATTATTACCTGTAATTCGGTATTTTAAGGTCATTTCAATAAAATATAGGGAATTGTTCCCTGTATATCAGCTGAACTTGGTGTAATTAATTGAATTTGGCCAATATACAGGGAGAAATTCCGTATAAGTTCGTCATAAAACAGCTGTGATCTAATTTATAGGGAGGTTTTCCCTATAACTCGTTCCATCAAAATGAAATTCTTAACCTACACTGGAGCTCTTACTCGCTAAATCACCGAAAATCCTCCGGAAAGTATAACAATGTCTGTTCCATATGCGACAAATTTAAACTAACAGAAGCCTATTCAAGCGACGGGGTGTTTTTGAGCCTAATACGAGCTGCTACGCTCATAGACTAAATATTGTGCTGCGAAGTGATTCTTTTGTCCTGAAAAATATTGTGGCCCAATATTGATCTTTCAGGCCCTACTCAAGTAACCGAGATGTAATTGGAGGTAAATGATAAGAATAATAAATTCGGGTGAAAGTGGGCGTGGAGAAGAATTTTGGAACTGTAGGAGCGA
>DOJM01000239.1:511-9335 GCA_003529225.1 Paenibacillus sp. | reverse complement strand
TTAACTCAGTTTACAGAGAAGGTTACAATACAATCCTTGATTTTTACACAAACTTGAATTACGATTTAATTGCTTGTACCGTGGATATTTGAAAATAAATACCAAGGGCGGCAAGTCTGGGGGAGTTAACAGGTGGAGAATTNNAGATTGACAAAACTCGCCTTAAAAGGCGACCAAAGGGCATTTGCCGAGCTTGTGGAACTATATAAAGACAAAATATATCATCTGGCGTACCGGATGCTGAACAATCGCCATGAGGCGGAGGATATTGTTCAGGAGACTTTTTTGCGTGTGTATAGAAACTTGGATCGGTATGATGATAAACAGAAGTTCTCTACCTGGATTTATCGGATTGGAACGAACCTCTGTATTGATAGATTACGCAAACGGAAACCAACCTATTCGCTCGATGCAGATATGAACGATCAGGAGGGCCTAGACGGCTATTCGTTGATTCCAAGTGATAATGTAACACCTGAGACCGAATTACTGCTCTCTGAGACGCAGGGGCTAATCTATGAGGCCATTGACAGTCTGCCTGTGAAATACAGGTCTGTGATGATTCTTAGATACCTGCAGGATTTGTCGCTTCAGGAAATAAGTGATGTGCTCGACATGCCAGTAACCACGATTAAGACGCGTGTACACCGAGGTCGTGAATTTTTACGTAAAAAATTAGGCCCGAAAATGTAAAAATAGATTTTTTTTATGAAACATCTTTGGGAGAGCGACGTATGTAAGTTAAGCAAGTCTTATGTATCCTGACCCTTTGTCTTAGGATAATTAAATAGCACTCATGAAAGGATTGGCTCCTATGGAATGCAAACTGGCCGTCTCTATGATGCACGACTACTTGGATGACGACTTGCCCGATCAGCAGCAGAGGGAGTTGAAGGAGCATCTTCTATCCTGTCCAGATTGCCGTGCAAAGTTTAAAGAATTAGAACAGACAGATATGTTGATGTTCTCCCTAATGCATCAGAATCCTGTTGCCTCAGATGATCTTGTGAGCCGGATAATGAGTTCATTGCCAAAAGCCAAGAAAGAAAATGCTTTTGTTACCTGGATCAAGAGACACCCAGCACTTACAGCGGCATCTCTGTTTCTTGTCGTAATGCTGATGAGTTCCGTAACTTTTTGGAGTCCAGATAGACAACTTGTAGTTAGAGGTACAGATCTGGATCAAGTGGTTATCAAAGGGGATACTGTAATCGTACCTTCCGGCAAGATTATTACCGGTGACCTTACCATAGAGAATGGCAAAGCACAGGTATATGGGGAAGTGAACGGCAACGTAACAGTCATTGACGGTTCTCTGTATCAGGCTTCAACAGCTCATATTTCTGGGCAAGTCAAAAGCATAGACCAAGCGGTAAGTTGGCTCTGGTATAAAGTGACGAACATGTTCTCTGAAGTTGCCTACCGTTAAAGAAAGCGACAGTGGTTACCTTGAGCTGGAATATTATTTTGCGCCTCTTTTTCCGGAAAGATGGCGCTTTTTTGTTGCCTAAATTTAGAAAATTCAGAAAATGGGTGAGGGGCTAAACTTGCAACTGGAGCCCGAACGTTATAACCTAGATATTGATACAGATCTAACAGACATTTTACATAAACCCAGCTAATATGAAATGACGGGGGTTTTAGGCAATGAGTTATTTTACAGACTTAACATGGAAAGATTCCATTAAAGATATTATTGATATACTGATCGTCAGCTACATTATTTATAAAGTGCTTAATATGGTCCGCGGAACTCGAGCGATTCAGCTGCTGAAGGGGATTCTGGTCCTGGTTTTGATTTGGGCTGTGAGTACCATGCTAGACCTCTATACGCTCAAATGGCTAATGAATCAAATGTTTACATTCGGGGTGCTGGCGGTCTTTATCATCTTTCAGCCGGAACTACGAAGGGGACTGGAGCAGCTTGGACGAGGTAAATTTTTCGGACGGGCTGGGGAAAGTGATGAAGAACTCAGTAAATTAATTGGCGAAGTGATTAAAGCCGTAAATTATTTATCACATAGAAAAATAGGGGCATTAATCGTATTCGAGCGAGAGACAGGCCTTAATGAATATACGGAATCGGGTATCGCCATGCGTTCTTTAGTCAGCTCTGAGTTGCTGATTAACATCTTTATACCTAACACCCCTCTGCATGACGGAGCACTTATTNNCGCCGCAGCTGCATGTTATTTACCTTTGTCCGAGAACCCTTTTATTAGCAAGGAACTGGGGACAAGACATCGCGCGGCTATCGGGATTAGTGAGGTTGCGGACTCTGTGTCTGTCATTGTCTCGGAGGAGACAGGACAGATTTCTCTGGCCATCAATGGTCAAATTGTAAGGGACATTAAGGAAGAATCAATGATTTCGAAGCTTCATCAAGAGCTGAGTGTAAGTTCATCACTGAAGGAGAAAGGTTCAACTTTCTGGAAACGGAAGGGGGACAAAAATCATGGATAAGTGGATGAGCAATAACAATTTTAATAAGATTCTAGCCCTTGCATTTGGGATCATACTGTTTACTATGGTTCGTATCGACACTGCACCTGTTGGACAGACCACGGTCGATACTAAATCGAAGATTATTGAGAATGTAAAGATCGAAGAGATCGGTCTAGATAAAGATAAATTTGTACTGGAATACAAGGATGTAGATAGTGTCAGTATGGAGGTTAAGGGGAAGAACTCAGATATCTCTTTTCAGTTCTCAGACGACTATAAAGTGACCCTAGATCTAAGTAAGGTTGAGCCTGGAGACAATACGTTGCCACTCTCTTATTCATTACCTAGAGGCGTGACTCTTGTCAGAATGACTCCTAAAGAGGTCAACGTACATGTAGAGCTGCGAAATACAAAATCTTTTCCCATAACATTGATTACCAAGGGAGAACCAGCAGCAGGGTATCAATTAGGTACCCCAGTCTTACAGCCTACGGATACTGTTGAGGTTACGCTGCCAGATAATGAGTTAAGCAAAGTGGTGAAGGTACAAGGCACCATTGAGCTAAATGGTGAGAACGAACCCTTTAAAGAGAAGAAATTGAAGCTGCATGCTTATGATAATGAAGGAAAAGAAGTGAAGGATGCCGTCATTGAGCCGGCTACCGTTTCGGTAGAATTGCCAATTACCTTGCCTTTTAAGAGCTTACCGCTGGATATCGGCTTTACCGGACAACTTCCGGGTTCTCTCGTCTTACCAAATGTGACACCTGAGCTGGAATCAGTCGTGGTATATGGTCAAGCCAATGCATTAGCTACATTATCTACCTATGAAGCTAGTATCGATCTTAGCGCTATAGATTCTGCAGGAACGGAGCAGCTGAAGGTAGAACTGAAACCTCCGGCAGGAACTGAGAAAGTAATGCCTGAAACCGTGAACGTTTCATTAACGATCTCAGAAATTGCTGAACGGACGGTTGAAGCGGTACCCATCAAGTTGCAGGGTGTCGGTGATGAGTTAGAAGGAAGTATTGTTAATCCAACTAGCAAGGATATAGCCCTTACCTTAACAGGTGCGCCTACTTTGCTAAATCAACTAAATAAAGAGGATATAGGTGTTGTGGCTGATGTGACTGGCCTTACTGCCGGAACGCACGAGGTTTCTTTACGGGTATCACTGCCTAAGTTCATCGCACTGGCTAATTCAAGTGTGCCTCTTACGGTAACCGTACAGTTGCTGTCACCTGCAACGCCGGTGCCTACGCCTCATCCAGACACGGGTAGTGTAACTACTCCTGAGCCAAGCTCTGAACCTGTTATAGGCGATGAGGAGGCCACTGAGAAGCCTACCCATAGCGGAGAAGCTGGAGCTACAGCGACGCCTGTCCCCACGGATAGCAGTCCTGAGAATAATGGCACAGCTAACACAAGTACGAATTCCGAAAATCCTGTAGGTACAGGGGGAACGTAACCTNNTGAAATACGTCTTTTAGGATATGTCCCAAAGGTACACCAAAATAGTATTCAAATCATAGGATAGAACATTAAGCTAATGTAGCGTATTCAAAGGAGAAAAATAATGGGGAAGTATTTTGGAACTGACGGTGTGCGGGGAGTAGCAAACCGTGAATTAACTGCAGAAATGGCTTATAGCATTGGTCGCTGTGGAGGGTATGTATTAGCGGGTAACGTGCATAAACCAAAGGTTGTCATTGGGATGGATACACGTATTTCCGGACCTCTGCTCGAATCGGCTCTTATTGCTGGTTTGCTGTCTATCGGGGCAGATGTAATCCGTATAGGTGTAGTGAGTACACCTGCCGTTGCCTATATTACGAGATTATTAAAGGCGGATGCAGGGGTCATGATTTCGGCATCGCATAATCCGGTTGAAGATAATGGCATTAAGTTCTTTGGCGGAGATGGTTTCAAGCTTACGGATGAAACTGAGCTGCGTATTGAAGAACTAATGGATGCTGAACTTGATGAATTGCCTCGTCCTATCGGCGCTGGTTTGGGTATGGTTACGGTTGATAATGACGCCAAGTACCTCTATCTGGAGTATTTGAAGACAACCATTTCTCAGGATTTCAAGGGAATTAAGGTTGTACTCGACTGTGCTCACGGCGCAGCGTATGAACTTGCACCAAGATTGTTCAGAGAGCTAGGCGCTGAGGTTATTTCTATTGGTGCTGANNNTGGACTTGCTTTTGACGGAGATGCTGACCGATTGATTGCGATCGACAATAAAGGCGATGAAGTGGACGGAGACTTTATTCTTTGTATTTGTGGGGATGCAATGAATCGTGCTGGTAAGTTGAAGGATAGCACAATCGTATCAACGGTTATGAGTAATATCGGATTCTACAAAGCTACCGAGAAATTATCCCTCAACACTGCTAAAACAGCTGTAGGTGACCGGTATGTGATGGAAGAAATGCGCCGTGGTGGTTTTAATCTAGGTGGAGAACAGTCTGGACATGTTATCTTCCTTGATTATAATACAACAGGTGATGGTATTCTGACGGCTATCCAGCTGGTAGATACGCTTAAAGCTTCAGGTAAGCAGCTTAGCGAGGTTAAGAGCATGATGACGAAATACCCGCAGGTACTAGTCAATGTTCGTGTACAAGATAAGACCAATTATCCTAACAACCGGGCTATCGAAGCAGCTATCGCTGAAGTAGAAGGCAAGCTAGGCGACAATGGCCGTGTNNCCGTGTAATGGCAGAAGGCCCTGATAAGGCAGATCTAGATCTTTATGTGAATCAAATTGTAGAAGTGGTTCAACGCGAATTGGTATAATTCATTACCATACCTATATAGCCGGTGTAAAGAGCGATTCGGACTCGTTACACCGGTGTTTATTATTTTTGGATGGATCGTCTGAACAGGGATTTGTGAAATTTAGGTTGGTGCAGCATTGCCAAAGTAATGTAAGGTGCATATAATAGATTAAGTGTCATTCTAGAAGGAAAGCGGGGATTGTGAGGTTTGCAATAGCAAGCGCCAGAGCTTGGTCGAGCGCGGGGGAGAAGGGAAAGCTGCTACATGGTTATGTAGACAAGGCTTGAACGGATCACGGCAGACGTAAGCTGACGAGGTGGAGGTGTTCGAAATGTTCGGCGGGGACCTCCCGGTGATGCACCAGAGCCGTAAATGGAGACGGAAAATGGAAGGGCGACCTTTCACACAACGTTTTCATGGGTGCATAAGAAAAATAAAATTCATGTGTGCGCGCATCGTAAAGAAACACGGTAGTTCTGCCACGGCAGAGAAGAAGGCTGTGCATTTCATGAACATAAGATGTAAGTGACAGTTTATTTTGTTGATCCAAAAATACAACAGAATATTTGCTTTTTCTCAAAAACATGCCGCACGGCACGTTTCTTTCCTTATGCCGCCACATTACGATAACTCGGACGGGGGAAATAATAATGTGTGGTATTGTAGGATATATTGGTAATCAGAATTCGCAGGGGATCTTGGTTGAAGGATTGAAGAAGCTGGAGTATCGGGGATATGATTCCGCTGGTATAGCTGTATTCACTGGGGAAGGACTGCAAGTAGTGAAAGCACAAGGCCGTTTGGCGAATCTGCAGTCGAAGCTGGAAGGCAGCCCACTGGCAGGTAGCGCAGGTATCGGACACACACGCTGGGCAACTCACGGTAAACCATCCGATGAGAACTCCCATCCACATACGGATAACAGCATGAAGTTCTCTGTCGTTCATAACGGTATTGTCGAAAACTATCTGGATCTGAAAGAAGAGCTGATCGCTGGCGGATGCCACTTTGTCTCCGAAACAGATACAGAAGTTATTTCACACCTGATTGCTCGCGAATATGATGGAGATATCGTGAAAGCTGTGCAAAAAGCGATTACCTTCATGCGCGGTGCTTTTGCATTAGGCGTCCTGACTGAATATGAACCAGATAAATTGGTGGCTGTGCGTCAAGCAAGCCCGCTCATTATCGGTCTTGGCGTAGGAGAAAACTTTATCGGGTCAGATATTCCTGCACTGCTTGAATATACCCGTAACGTATATATTTTGAACGACGGCGAAATGGCAGTCTTGACAAGAGATGCTGTCGAACTGATGACGATTGAAGGAAACTTTATTTCTCGGGAAATGATTACTGTCGATTGGGATGCAGTTACCGCAGAAAAAGGCGGCTACGAGCATTTCATGTTGAAAGAAATCCACGAGCAGCCTAAGGCTTACCGCGACACTATGCGTGGTCGTATTAATGCTGAAGGCAACAAGGTTGTTTTGCCAGAGTTGAACATCACAGAAGAACAAATCAAGAACATCCGTAACATCCAAGTTGTTGCTTGCGGAACGGCATACAACGCTGGTGTGGTAGGACGTACTATGATCGAATCTTTGGTTCGTATTCCAGTAGAAAATGACATTGCTTCGGAATATCGTTACCGTTCACCAATCGTGACCCCGGAAACTTTGGTTATCGTTGTCAGCCAATCTGGTGAGACTGCAGATACTTTGGCAGCTCTTCGTGAAGCGCAAGCTAACGGTGCACATGTTCTGGCAATCACAAACGTAGTGGGCAGCTCTATTGCCCGCGAAGCGAATGATGTGTTGGTAACCTTGGCAGGTCCAGAAATTGCAGTAGCCTCGACCAAAGCCTACACTTCACAATTGGTCGCTTTCGGATTGTTTGCTCTTTATTTGGCTGAGGTTCGTGGTACACAAACCGAAGCACAAGTGGCTAAGATTCTAGCAGCTATGCAAGCTCTACCAGAACAAGTGGAAGAGATCCTAGCTCAAAAAGAAGCGATTAAAGGTTATGCAGAACAAATTTCTGAGCACAAGAACCTGTTCTTCATCGGCCGCGGCGTAGATTACGCTGTTGCTCAAGAAGGTTCATTGAAGCTGAAAGAGATCTCTTATATTCACTCCGAAGCTTATGCTGCAGGTGAATTAAAACATGGTACGTTGGCTCTAATCGAAGAAGGCGTTCCGGTTATTGCCCTGGCAACTCAGGAAGCAGTACTTGAGAAGACCGTCAGCAACATCAAAGAAGTGAAGGCTCGCGGCGCAGACGTGCTTGCGATCACTCACCAAGAGCATTTGACTGACCTGCTTAGATCAGTGGATCAAGTGTTTGTTATTCCTAAGACACTGCCAATGCTAACAGCAGCGTTGTCTGTAGTCCCTCTGCAATTATTGTCTTATTATGCTTCTCTTGCGCTAGGTCATGATGTGGATAAACCACGTAACTTNNTGAAATAGACATTAAAGTTATAAAGTAAACATTAAAGTTTTGAAATTAACATTATAGTTGTGAAATATTGATTATTGTTTGGTAAGTGGACTCAGTAAAAAAATGTGTGGAACCACTATTTGAAAATGGTAATACAGCAAGAGGGTAGCCTGAAAGAATAATTCAGGTTGCCCTCTTTTTATAAATTGAGCATTGATATTGCGTAGATATTGAAGAGTGGTGATGAAATGAATGAGCGATATCATTGCATTTCAATAAAGTTTTGTTCTTAATGTCAAAAAAAATAAAGTATTAGACTGAAAATAAAGTTGTAGACTAGAACAATAAAATACTAGACTAAAGATACTTCATTAAGCTAACTGGCAGGCTAGCGTAAACAAAATGATCAAAAGTATTAACCATACGTAGTTAATTACATTTCGGGATTAGCGCAATGATTTTCGGCAGCTTCGTTTGGTTAACGGGGGTAGTTTAAGTAAATTGTAGACAGCAATTTGAGTTTCCAACTGCGCACACAAAGATCACCACTCATCAAAATAAGTTTGCCGCTGAGCCGAACGATTTCAGGAAATCCTCTGATAATCGCTCGGCTTTTTTTTCGCTCTTTTCCCCAGGTATTCACTCGCCTTAACGCCCCGAATCCCTTGCTGTATCAGGCTTTCCTCTTAGTGTTCCCTCTGATTTTTTATTCAAATCTAAGCCCGTATCTCTGTCTTTTCCTCTGTTCTCAACTCAAACTTATTTTGCTTTTTTTACTCCATTTCGCCTCGGTTTTTTGTGTTTTCTCGTGTCTTTTTTCGGGTTTTACATCAAACTTATTTTACTTTTGGGATTTGGGGAAATGGCTGGTAAGCCTTGTGGGAGTAAGGGAGAGAGGGAATGTGGGGGAGTTGGGATGGGGTGCAAACTTATTTGCATGGGGACATAAATGTAAATATTTACTTGCGAACTAATGTTCGGTATAATAAACTTGATTCCATTACAAAAAGGAGATGTTGGATATGTATAAACACATTAAAGATTTTGCCGCAACTTGGCAGAATGAAACGGAAGCAACAATGCGGACACTGGAGATGCTGACCGACGAGTCTCTTGGCCAACAGATAACAAGCGATCATAGAACGCTTGGACGTGT
>DOJM01000239.1:0-493 GCA_003529225.1 Paenibacillus sp. | reverse complement strand
TGGACGGGACTGTCTTTCGAAGGACCGGGCGAAGATATGCCGATGCCAGCTTCGGCAGCAGACATCGCGTCAGTCTATAAGAGGACCTCACAAGCGCTCCTTGATGCTATACAGTCCAGTTGGAAAGATGAGAATCTGCTTATCATGAGCGATATGTATGGTGATCAATGGCCAAACGGCTTAATGCTGGATATTCTCGTAAAGCATGAGATTCATCATCGTGGTCAGATGACAGTCCTGATGCGTCAGGCAGGCCTTCGTGTGCCGGATCTTTACGGCCCGACAAAAGAGCAGTGGGCCGAGTACGGAGCGCTACCTCCAGTAATTTAGAGTAAGATTATATCCGCTTTGGCCGTTTGGCTATAGTGGGATTTATAAGTATTTTATCATAGGATTGAAAGTGGTGGCTTGAATCATAGACAAGAGGATACCATCGGACTGAAACTGTTGATTCTATTGAACTCCCATGAAAATTAAATCTGCGAAAAACCTC
>DOJM01000238.1 GCA_003529225.1 Paenibacillus sp. | reverse complement strand
CTCAAAGGTGTTACTGCGGACAGCTTCAATCCACAAGGTACTTTGACTCGTGCACAAGCAGCAACGATTCTGAGCCGTGTTCTCGAGGATCTACGTTCTTCGAACAACATTTAGTTGAATGATAAAAAAGCTGTTCCAATGCATATCCTGCATCGGAACAGCTTTTATTCAATTAGTGGATGAATGAAGTTAGAAATATCAGTCCCCGCGGAACGCACGCTTCACACGATCAAAGAAGGATTGTTCATGCTCATGTGTGTTTTCTCCATTTAGAGAGGCNNTGCTGGTCCCCTTGGCCAGATCCACGTAGACGTGGAACACCTTTGCCTTTAAGGCGGAAGAAAGTCCCGGTTTGTGTTCCCGCAGGAATCTTCAGCTTTACTTTTTCCGTTAAGGTAGGAATCTCAATCTCATCGCCAAGTGCTGCCTGTGCAAACGTAAGTGGAACCTCGCACATAATATCATCGTTCTCACGTACGAAGAAATCATGCGATTTGACACGGATAACAATATACAAGTCTCCAGCAGGACCACCGCGTAAGCCGCCCTCGCCTTCGCCAGTCATGCGCAGCTGTGCACCGTCATCGACACCTGCAGGGATGCGCACATGAATCTTACGCTGCTTCTTAACTTTACCCTGACCGCTACAAGTCGTACATTTTTCCTTAATAATCTTACCTGTACCACTGCAATGCGAACATGGACGACGATTACGCATCTGTCCAAGTGGTGTATTCTGTACGAATTCCTGTTGCCCACTACCATGACAAGTGGAACAAGTCTCTGGTTTAGTACCCGGTTTAGCCCCGGAGCCGTAGCAGGTATCGCAAGTTTCCGTACGTGGAATAGTAATATCGGTTTCTTTACCGAATACCGCTTCCTTGAATTCAATGGTCATCGTATACTGCAAATCCCCACCACGCTGTGGCGCGTTAGGATCACGGCGTCCGCCGCCACCAAAGAACATATCAAAGATATCGCCCAGACCTCCGAAGTCGCCACCGCCACCGCCACCTCCGAAACCGCCCATACCTTGGTTAGGATCAATATGACCATATTGGTCATATCTAGCTCGTTGTTGTCCATCGCTAAGAACATCATAAGCTTCTTTTACTTCTTTAAACTTAGCTTCAGCATCCTCTGCTTTATTCACGTCTGGGTGATATTGGCGCGCCAATTTCCGGTACGCTTTCTTCACCTCGTCGTCTGAAGCATCTCTACTGAGGCCAAGCACTTCATAATAATCGCGTTTATCTGCCACTGCTTTCACCTCCGTACGTTACATACTCAAATTCCTAATTACCTGTCAAAGAAACCATTATACGATAAAACCTTAGGATCTGACCATCCAGTTCCAGCAGATGTTTATTCTTACAATATCAGAAGGCGCATTCGCGAAGAGTGTGCAAACTGATATTACAAAAGGAAAGTCAAAACACGGGATGACCCGGTTTTGACCTTCCCTTCTTAACTATATAAGAATTTATCAGTTACGCCCTATACACTTATCGTTTAAGGTTACCCTTGATTCTTATCTTCGTCAACAACCTCATAATCAGCGTCAACTACATTGTCTTTCTTAGGAGCGCCTTCAGCAGCTCCAGCGCCACCTTCAGCACCTTGCTCTGCTTGAGCAGCTTGTTCATACAGCTTCATCGACAACTGTTGTACAATCTCAGTCAATGCTTCTGTAGCTGCATTGATTTCTTCAAGATTGTCAGTTTCAAGTGCTGCTTTCACTTTATCTTTAGCTTCGTTTGCTTTTTCAACTTCGGAAGCATCAGCTTTATCACCAAGATCTTTGATCACTTTCTCAGTAGAATACACGAGTTGGTCAGCGCTGTTCTTCGCTTCTACCAATTCTTTACGCTTACGGTCTTCCTCAGCGTGAAGCTCGGCATCCTTCATCATTTGTTCTACTTCTGCGTCGCTCAGACCGCTGGAAGAAGTGATAGTGATCTTTTGGCTCTTGTTCGTACCTTTATCTGTTGCAGATACATTCACGATACCGTTGGCATCAATATCGAAAGAAACTTCGATTTGTGGTACGCCACGTGGTGCTGGTGGAATCTCGTTCAGCATGAAGCGTCCCAGTGTTTTGTTGCCGTTCGCCATTTGACGCTCACCTTGTAGCACGTGAATCTCTACGCTAGGTTGGTTGTCAGCAAAGGTCGAGAATACTTGAGATTTACTTGTAGGAATTGTAGTGTTACGCTCGATCATCTTCGTGAACACGCCACCTGCAGTTTCGATACCGAGGGAAAGCGGAGTTACGTCGAGCAATACAACGTCCTTAACATCACCAGTCAATACACCCGCTTGAACAGCAGCACCAAGAGCTACAACTTCATCCGGATTCACACCTTTGTGTGGATCTTTACCTGTAAGCTTCTTAATTGCTTCTTGTACAGCAGGGATACGTGTAGAACCACCAACCAGAACGATTCTGGTAAGGTCTGCAGGCGTCATACCAGCATCAGACAAGGCTTGACGAGCTGGTCCCAAAGTACGTTCTACCAGACCAGCAGTGAGCTCATCAAACTTCGCACGAGTCAAGTTGATCTCCAAGTGCTGAGGAACTCCATCAACTACAGTGATGAACGGAAGCGAGATCGTAGTTGTCAGAACGCCTGACAATTCTTTCTTCGCTTTTTCAGCTGCATCCTTCAAACGTTGTACAGCAGATTTATCTTTACTCAGATCAATGCCTTGCTCTTTCTTAAATTCGGATACCAGGTAATCCATAACGACTTGGTCAAAGNNTGTTATTTTCTTTTTTGAACTCAGTTACTAAGTGATCGATGATAACTTGGTCAAAGTCATCGCCACCAAGTTTGTTGTCACCGCTTGTAGCTTTTACTTCAAAGAAGCCATCACCCAGTTCCAGGATGGATACGTCGAACGTACCGCCACCAAGGTCATAGACAAGGATGGTTTGATCTTCAGATTTCTCCAGACCGTATGCCAAAGCTGCAGCTGTTGGCTCGTTCACAATACGCAGAACTTCCAAGCCTGCGATTTTACCTGCATCTTTAGTAGCTTGACGCTGGCTGTCATTGAAATAAGCAGGAACTGTGATAACTGCTTGAGTAACGGTTTGGCCAAGATATGCTTCAGCATCGGATTTCAGCTTTTGAAGAATCATCGCTGAAATTTCTTGTGGAGAATATTCTTTACCATCAATGCTTTCTTTGTGGTTCGTACCCATATGACGTTTAACAGAGCTGATCGTACGATCAGGGTTAGTAATTGCTTGGCGTTTAGCTGTTTCACCGACGATACGCTCGCCGTCTTTCTTAAAACCTACAACCGAAGGGGTTGTACGCGCGCCCTCTGGGTTTGGAATTACAACGGCCTCGCCGCCTTCCATTACGGCAACGCAAGAGTTCGTGGTTCCTAAGTCAATACCGATAACTTTACTCACAATAATTTGCCTCCTCTAAAGGTATATGGAGCATACGCTCATTTAAATTATAAAAATACAAGCATAAACGCCTTCGGCGTCCTTATTAGGACGATAAGCGTTTAAGCGAGAAATATAAGGATAATGTATAGCGTGAAACTTATACTTTCTTATATTATTAAAAATGATCAAATAATGCAGTTTGTGCTTGCGGAAGGATTTCTTCAAACCATTCCAGTACAGCTGAATGACCTGAGATGTGTCCATAACGAGCTAACTCTGCCGGACGTTTATATCCAAGCATCAGGGTCGTCAATGTACCTATATCACAGCTTAAGTCTGCTTCTGCCCGGTCCCCTTCCACTCGTGTTAAAGTAGCCGATCCCTCATTAGAGATGTTCCATTCCCACAATCCATCGTTCCAGGTTGCATATTTATCATCGATATATATAAGTTGCTTCTTTTGAGTACTGTTTCCTCTGAAGGCGTAAGTTTCTATGAATGACTTGGCATTAACAATTCGCCCCATAAAATAAGGATAATTCTCTTGTTCTATACGCGGATCTGGCAGCAAGAAGGGTAACATATCGTCCGAAGGCACTAGCTTTAAGGATGCACCGGTCACCATCGAATCATGGTTCGCAAGAAATGTCCACAGCCCTTGCCGAGCTTGTTCGTTCAAAAAAATAAATTCATCAATGACCAGTTCTCTGTTCTCTACCTTATATAGCACGTATCCCTCTGGTTCACCACTCTTAGAGTAAAATACTGCACTCTTTCCTTCATCATCTAGAACAGAGTTTTCCCACCAGTCCAAATCGCGTTTGAGTGTTCCGTTATATTTGACAGCGAATCGACTGTATAAGCTATCCAATACTTCAATATCTTTTATGTCCCGTTTAACCTTGCCCTCAACTTCAACCTTTTTGGGAAACTTCGCTACTGGAATAGAGTATTTCTTATATTCACAATAAACTTCCCAGCCAAATTTACGATAAAACGGAATCAAGAACGGGTGTAGAAAAGAGAGCGTTTGCCCCGCCTCATTCATCGTATGCAGCGCATGAGACAAAAGATTTGCTACATGTCCTTGTCTGCGGTTCTCTGGCCATGTAGCTACCCCTGCTATACCACCCATAGGTACCACTCTGCCCTGTATGTAGACTTGGAAAGGAATAATTGTCAATTTAGCTTCCAATATTCCGTCCTCAAAAGCACCCCATACCTGTTCAGGCTTGAATCTTTCCTTAACACTTGCTCTTTTTTCACTAGGAAGCTTGTACTGAAAAGCATATTCTGACAAGTTCATGCTTGCATCGAATTCTTCTGAACGTAACTGTCTTATTACCACAAACTCACCTCATCCTTTATAAAATTACTTTTAGGATAAGTATAACAAGAGCGTCAATTGTGCGCTAATCTATTGCACTATTTATAACTTTATTTTAAGTTATCCACAGCTCTATTCAGTTTTAAAAATAGTCTTGAAATCTTGTCACATCCAAGTTAAAATAGTTATCCACTTATCAATCCCTCTATCCACATAATCCCGGCTATATCCACAGCAACCCGTGTACTACTTAGGTTTTCTGTTGACAGATCCATATAAATATGTATTTAATCCACACTATTTTGGGATTATTTTTCTTTCAATCATCTATCCACATGTGTGTAACTTTTCTGCAAATCCAAAAGTTTATCCACAAGTTTTCCACAGTCTATAATAAACGCAAAAAAGCCACTGTCGATTACTCAACAGTGGTCTAATTGTGCTTGGCAACGTCCTACT
>DOJM01000310.1 GCA_003529225.1 Paenibacillus sp. | reverse complement strand
ATGGCCGTCCGCCAGCAGCTTCCTGGCGGCCGGCTATTCAGCTTGTTATTTCATGCAATTATATACAATCTGTGCCTCTTCCCGGGTGCGGCAGCCCTTGGGCTCAGCTCCTTACCCAAGCCCATGAGTATTCCCGCTTCTACTCTACAAACTGCTTCATTGCTGTCCGGGCATATCAGGCTACCGCACTGACATCTTTGAAGCTGTCGTAGCTCTGACCGTTGCTGCCATCCGGCAGCCGGTTCAACTGCTTCATGATATTGTACAGAAAGTCAGCCCGCTTCACCTGGGCCTCAGGTGCAAACACATAGCTGCTTACCCCCTTTACCACCTCTCTCGCCGCCAAGTAGTCAACGGCACCGGAATACCAGTTGCCCGGTGCAACATCATTGAATTTGATTTCGTTATACCCTAAAGCATAATTTGAAAAATGGGAGGTCTGGAAGTTAACCTTTTCGGCTGCTGCATCGTAGCCCCCGTTAACCAACTGAAGGTTTCCTGTCTGATCGCTATAATACACCACAATGGCTTTTGACTTTTCATTTGCTTTTGGCGTATAAGGTACACTGATCTTAACTATTTCACCGTTGAATGCTGTAATTTCAGCATTTCCGGCTGTTACAGAGAAGTCTACAACCGGTCTGTCTCCAAGATTACTCCGGGCTTTGTCCGGCAAGCTTAATAAAGCAAGCTTCTTAATTCTGATTGTGCTATCCTCTGCTGCATTTCCAATAGCAGCTACTGCTTTGGACGTAAAGGTAATAGCAGCAATGCCTGTATTCAGCTTCTGCTCTACCCTGGCGGCTTCGGCTTGCTTGACCTTGCGGACCAAATCACTGATTACAGTGGAATCCAGCTTGACGATGGCAGCTCCTGCTTTCTTGCCTGCCGTTGCTTGGATCTTCACACTATAAGTAGTGGTGCCGTCAGCAGCAGTGCCAGAGGTCACGGCTGCCGGAGTGAGTGACGCTTCTTTGTCTGTGTAAGCATACCTAGCCCCCTGCCATACGAGTAAAGAGTATTCAATTAAGCTGCACTAAGGAGAAAGTGTGCGGCAACCTCCCGCGAGGTCGGCAGCTCCAGCACTTGGCTGAACAACGCTTCCTTGTTTCCGAACGCGAGTATATCGAGTATAGGCGAGCATTCGACACCTGTGGCCTGCGTCAAGTCGGTGTAAGACATACATTAGATAATCATCAAATCGGCAATAGTAACATGTTCTTGTCCATTTTCGGCAATGGGACCAAGTTCTTGTCCTTTACTTAGGACAAGAACTTGGTCCCATAAAACAGAAAACCAGCGCTGGGCGCGGGCTCTTATGGGACTATGTTCTTGTCTTCTGACATTTGTACAATGACAAAAAGTTACCTACATTGTTATTAATTCCATCAACGAAAAATTAACGTGACCCCACTTCTCAGTCATCATTATCATCCCAATCCCAATCCCAATCCCAATCAAAAGGCTCAGGCTTGAAATTAACGATATTCTCTTCAATTAGATTGATACATTTATCGACCTCTTCAGTCGATTCTACCTTACTGTATTTTATAGCATAATCGATCAGATCCGGCTCTTTTGCATCTACTAGTAATATCCAGTTGATTTCCCGCAACTTTTCATTAATCCAATCTTTTCTCTTTGTTAGAAGAATTTCTAAGGTTGATTTATGATTATCATAAACATATTGGACCAATGCTAGCTTCTGACTATACTTAGTCTTTAAGTGCTCCTCCAAGGATAGTGCTCCTTGCTCTTGGAGAAATTGACCTTCTTAAATTCCGAAGAGTAAATAAGTGTTGAAAGGTACCTTGGAACAAGCTCTTGACTCTTTCTTAGAGTATCTAGCTCTTGAAAGTTCGAAATTGACTTGAGGACTATTGACTCATAGTTTGCGAAAAAGGCATCCGGATCGAGGTTCAATACATCATTTTCAAGTTCCTCTTTACTCGCCGGCATAATTTCTTTAAATTTATGTACGAATTCGTCCTCGTAATTCTCCCTAGCATACTTGATTAAAATTCGAGCCCTGTCATATAGAACCTGTCTGAAGAGCCGTTCACAGAGTGAAGGGCTCCTTATTTCCGTATCTCCCTTAAGTTTTTAATCCCGCAAAATGCTCTTCATCCGGTAATATTCTTCCTCCGTGATTTCACCTCTTGCAAAGCGTTCATCCAAGATTCTTCCTGGAGTATTGTCAATAAATCGTGAGTTCCCATCTCCCCTAACCCATTTTATCACCAAATAGATTACACCTACGATCAGTAAAAAATTGACGACTAATCCAAATATTCCAAATCCAGAGCCATAACCCATCATCATTTTCTCTCATCCTTTCATCGAATTAATGGAAGACGAACACGAACGGTAGTTCCTTTTTCTATCTCACTTTCAACATGAATAGAACCGGCATGAGCATCCACTATGGCTTTAACAACCGCAAGTCCTATTCCGGCTCCGCCAGTTTTCCGGTTCCTTGACTTCTCTCCGCGGTAAAAACGTTCAAAAATATAGGGGAGTTCATCTTTAGATATTCCCATTCCGGTATCGGAAACGATAACGACGCCTTCTGCTTTCTCTTTTAACACTTCAATATGAACACTTCCAGAACTCGTGTATTTGAAAGCATTGCTTATCAGATTTACAAAAACCTGAAGGAGGCGCGAACGGTCCCCAGTGATCCAAATGTCACTTGTACTTATCAGGTCAGCTGAAAGTCTTACCTGCCCAAACTGGCTGGATACCGAATTTAAAGACTCATCAACGATTTCGTTAAGTGAGACGATCTCCGTTATAAGCTGAACCATTGGATTCTCTACAGCAGCCAGATTTTCCAAATCACTGATAAGCCTGACAAGTCGCAGGACTTGATCATGGCACACTTGTATTTTATCCGGCGTCGGTTCCCAAATGCCATCCTGAAAGGCTTCCAAATGGCTTTGAATTGTTGTTNNTTCTCCAATCCATCAGCCAAATGATTGAGTGTACGCCCCACGTCATCAATTTCTGTATTCTGGTTTAACATTTCAACCCGGGAGCTGAGATCCCCCTCCCTCATTTTCGAAGCGATATCTTTAATCTCTAGGAGAGGTTGGCTAATGCTTTTGGCCATATACCGGCTGAACAGATACGTCCCGACAATTACGAGTATCATTGCGGCCCATAATAAGGTATTAAACATTCTCAGAAATTTCTGATTCAGACTTTGCGACGTTTCTTTCACTGGTAGAAATTCCAATGTTCCTACCTGCTGATTTCCTTTTACGATTGTTTTTTTAATGGTGTCTTGCGCAGACTGGGAATTCACTTGTATCTGCCTGCCCATTTGACTAGTATCCCAAATCAAGCGACGGTCTCGATCATAAACACGAACCATATAATCACTAATCATCGCTTGGTGCGAAATGGTCATCCAAACGTTTGTATTCCAGTGGCCGGTAGACACATTATAAGCGTCTTCTAAATCGTCCAGTAAACTTTGTATTTCTGTCTGCTGCTGGTTCTTCTGATATTGGTTAAACGAGATGTTCATTACCAAGTTCACAAGCAAGACAATAGACAGAAGCGCAGCAAGGGCCACGCCGACATGGGAAATAAGAAGCTTTCTGCTCAATCCGCCTCTATTAGACATCATGACTCACCAAGAATTTATACCCCACTCCAAATACAGTGCCAATAAAAACAGGGTGTTTAGGATCATCGCCAATTTTTTGTCTAATATTCTTAATATGAACATCGATGGTCCGCTCGAATCCTTCATAGGTATCACCCTGAGTAAGGTTAACAAGTTCAAGTCGTGAGAACACTCTCTTCGGATGCTTCGCTAAAATTTCAAGTAGCTTGAACTCCATAAGGGTAAAAGATACTGGCTCCTCGTGAATTCTCACCTCATAACGTTCCAAATCCATAGTTAAATCGCCTTGGGCATAAGACAGCAGTGACATATTCCCCAATTGCGGCTGAATGGTTCTTCTTAATAGACTAATCACCCGAGCGAGCAGCTCTCTTGGGCTGAATGGTTTAGTAATATAATCATCGGCTCCAATCATGAGCCCATTCACCATATCGTCCTCACTGCTTTTTGCAGTCAGCATGAGGATCGGAACATTCGATGATTTGCGTACCATTCTGCATACTTCCTCTCCAGTCATGTCTGGAAGCATCAAATCCAGCACGATCAGATCGGGCTTTAAGGTTTCAAAAAGATGAATCGCGCCTCTTCCTGTATCGGCTTCGTACACAATATATTTATTCTTTTCCAAATAAGCCTTAATAACCTGCAAGATATTTTCTTCATCATCCACCACTAAAATTTTCACGAACTTCATCACCTACTTTGTTGTTAAAATGAGACAGACCTCATATCAATGAGGTCTTATCTTATCATGATCGGATTAGAAGTTCATCATACCCCTGCTATATTGAGAATTTTGCATCATTCCTGACATTTCCGTCCCGCTTGAAGTACTGCAATTTTCATGCATTTTCTTGATTTGTTCCACTGAAAGGTTGGGGTGCATTTCTTTTGCGAAAGGCAGCATTTTCTCGAAAAAGCTGCTGTCGTTATAATCATTGTTTGCTGCTGCGTAAGCGCCAGCGGTTCCAATCCCCATAACAAGTACCAATGCCGATAATCCAATCCAAAGTTTTTTCATTTGTATCTCCTCCTTATAGTTACACTATATATTGTAGTTATGAAGAACAAATTTGCAGCTTATGAAGAAGTTATGAAGATAGCAGAGGATATGAATATGAGAAATAAGCCTTTCACTCAACTTTTTCCAGAGAAAGGATCTTTTAAGTAAGATAGGACAAATTGATTTCGAGCCAGCTTAGCTGCTTGCACTGCTATAATTACGCAATCCTTTATTCCACATTAATCTCATCAAGGATATCAAAATAAATGGAACACCGGCTGCCCAGAAAACATCTGAGACTTTCAGTTCATCATATAAGAAGAGCGGTCCGAAATTGGTGATGATAAAAATCGGTATAAGGTACATCCCAATAAAGTGTGCCCATTTAGGATATAACGTCATAGGCATATTATTGAAGTCCCATAGTGAATTGGAAACATCGTCAATGGCTGACGTTTTGACAAACCAAAACGATAAGATTTGTGGAATTAAGAACAAGAAATAGGTAATGATTACTCCAATAACAATAAAGAAAATGAATCCACCCACGTTGTAGAAATTAACATCCAGATTTACTTTATTCCATGATATGACAATCATTATAATTCCACCGATGATATTGGGTAATGCCAGACCCATATCAACATGCCTCAGGGTAACTAGAAATTGTAGCGAAATTGGCTTTGTCATTAGCAGCTCAAGCGTGCCATTTCTGATGTGCTCCGGCAATTTAATAAAGTTAATTCCAAACAGTCCCCAATAGATCCCTGTTAAAAATGTATACGTCCCGATAAACATCAATATTTGGTCAGGACCGATGGAGCCGATATGTAAATCAGTTTGATACACTACGATTACATATAAGCATTTGGCAAACAAATATGCCGTCTCCACCAATATTCCGGTGATGAAATTTGTTCTATACTCCATTTGTGCGATTACCGAGTTTTTTATGAAAAGAGCATATAACCTAATGTATTTCTTAAGTAGTTGCGCTAAACTCATTCCGATTACCCCCCCACGGCGATGTACCTGGTCATTGCACGTCTCCAAACCAATTTGGCTAACAAGTAGATAACAAATATCCACATCCATTGAATAAACAATGAGTTTGTAATGGCAGCCCCGAATAAATTGCCGTTAAGAGTATTCACTGGAAAATATATCGTATATTTGAACGGTAAAAAATCAAATATACGATTCACGGTATTTCCGAATATCTCCAATGGAAATATACCTCCACTTACAATGTTGACCAATAGAGTAGTGACCACAAATAAATAGGAGACATCTGTTAACCAAAAAGCTATCGCGCTAATGATATATGAAATCAAAAAATTCAGAATACACGAGCTGATCAATATAAAAACAGATAACAGAATTTTTTGAATACCCAGTTCATATTCACCTATATAAAAAGAGGTTCCGCTAACGATTACCGCTATTAAGATAGACAGCACTACATATTGCAGACATTTACTGCCGATAAATACACTGAGTTTATACATAAAATAATTGATTGGACGTATTATGTATTTGTTTAACCCACCGTTCTTTATATCTTCATTAATCTCATATTCAATTCCTGTCGCGACCAAACGCGAAATTAACGCTGCTAACAACGTATAAAGCAACATCTGAGTAAAATTATATCCATACAATGTCGCTTCACTGGAATGGTTAAATGCCGCTATCCAAATGGAAGTCTGAATAATAATAGGAAATACGATGCTGATCAAACTCAAAAAGAAGTTGAATCTATATTCGATAGCATTCTGAATTCCCATATTGAAACTCAGCAGATACTTTTTCATTGATCTTGTTCACCTTTCTGATACATAAGAGATATGCCTTCTTCAAGTGGAATATCTTCAATTGTGAGATCTTGAACAGGATATTGTTCCAATACAAGGTGGGCTATCTCTTTAAAGCGTTCATTCTCCACTTCCAGTACTACATCATAGCCGTTGTATTCTTTTATAGAGCCCAGTGTTTCAAATTGTTCCCTTGCCAGAAGCTCCGACAACGAAATTTTCATTCTTTTTTTCCTTTGAAAAGCGCTTTGGATCTCACTTATTTTCCCATCATAAATCAGCTTGCCTTTATTAATGATAATACTCCTGTCACATAAATCTTCTATATCCTTCATATAATGACTGGTCAGTATGATAGTGGTTTGTGTGTCCCTATTATACTTTTTCAGAAACTCGCGAATATTCTTCTGAGAGATGAAATCCAATCCGATCGTTGGTTCGTCAAGAAACAGAACCTTTGGACTATGAAGCAAAGCTGCTATGAGCTCAAGCTTCATACGTTCTCCCAACGAGAGCCTGCGGACCTGTATATTCAGCACATGCTTTACATCCAATAGTTCAACCAGTTCATTCAGAGTATTATTGTAATTCTCATCACTTAAATCATATATATTTTTCAAAAGATAAAAGGAATCAATAGCCGGAAGATCCCACCATAGCTGGCTTTTTTGTCCCATAACAATGGACATCGCTTTTTTAAATTCATTTTTCCGTTCCCAGGGGGTAAATCCCATGATACTGGCAGAGCCCTCAGAAGGATGCAAAATACCTGACAACATTTTTAGAGTCGTAGTTTTACCTGCTCCATTTGGACCCAGAAAAGCTACCATCTCACCTTTTTTGATTTCGAATGAAACTTGTTCAACGGCTGCCTTCACCATTTTTTTTCTGTGCAGCAAGTTGCGGAACGAGCTTTTCAGCCCCTGCTCCTTTTCATAGTATTCAAAATGTTTAGTCAGATTTTGTACAGAAATCAATGTCATTTTGTTCCCACCTCGAAGTTTAACGTCTGTTTTGCAGAATTATAAATTTTCCTCATCATATCAATCCGTTCAAACGATTCCGTTAAGGATATATTTTCTGCTTTGCCTTGAATGACTTCTATAAAGAACTTCATTTGATTGACATAATAGTTTTCAGGTAAAAACTCCATGACCGAATGCTCACCTGTTTGGTGATCTTGAATATTAAATTTAATTTTATATTTTCCATAACATGGTTTGAAAAAATTATGGATCTTTATTTCCCCATTTTCAAACTCCAACCAATGGGTTGCATTTGAGGCCCGGTCAAAAGATGCATTAAATTCAGCTTGTACTCCATCTGCATAATTTAGAAACGCATCAAAATTCCAGTCACAGCCATTTACTCCGTCAAACTTGGAGCACCCTTTATAATCTACCGGGTATAGACCGACCATATATTGAATGAACTGAAGCCAATAGGAAGATTCATCAATAAAGCAGCCTCCACCATTCTCGGGTTGGAAGCGGTAATTATCCGCCTCAAATTTACCACCCAAGATTTCAAAAGAAATCCTTGTTTTAATTTTCTTTAGTTTTCCGTATTTTTGGCTTCCAATAATGTTTTTAAGCTCTTTCTGCCAGGGATGATGCTGCACCATTAAGGCTTCCAGAACATGCACATGGTTCTCAGATGCAGTTTTTTCTATTTCTTTGACTTCTTCAGCGTATAAGGTAATCGGCTTTTCCACTAAGACATGCTTTTTATGCTTTAAGGCTTGTATTGTCCATTCCTTATGTTGGGGATTGGCAAGCGGGATATAGACAACGTCCACATGCTCATCTTTAAGGATGGCATCATAGCTTTTGTAAACCTTTTTGATCTTGTGTTGATCAGCATATTTTTTTGCTCTTTCAAAACTGCTTGAGGCTATGCCGCATACATCTACTCCATCTATTTCTTTTACGGGATTTAAAATTGAAAAGGGGGCTATTTTAGAACAACCTAATAAACCAATATGAATAGTATTTTCCATTTCAATTACTCCTCTGATTTAATTTCCGTTTAAATATAGAAGGATGCATTTTGAGCATACTGGCATTAGTCCACAATTAATCGTTTTTCTGACCTCATTAAATTCTTCACCCTGCCAAACGGCTTTAATATCATCGGCAAGATTTAAATCAGCGACAGCTAGTTCAGAGAAATGCTTGCATGCTGTTACCTTTCCATCCGTTAATACATCCATTCTGCTGTTCAAAGCCAAACATTTCTCTTTATTTTGCACTGGTTCACTTGAGCCAACGATATAATCTTTTACTTGATTGGTTTCGAGTCCAGGCTGATAGCGAACCCGAATGGACCAGTTCTTTTGATTTATTTGTTCCATCTGTTGAATCAAAGGTTCAACGAAATCAGGTTCCAACTTGAATTTGAATGAGTGCCAACTATGTCTATGGTGTTCGTCAATATTATTCGCCAGCCATTTAAAGTTCTTATTATAATATTGATCCATTTCGTTCGAAACTTCCTCGGGCAAATACCAAGGGAGTGTTAAATAAAGCGTATCTATATCCTTATTTTCAAAAAAGTCGACAAAGTCATATAATTTATCAACCATGTATTCACTTATTGTCATATGAACTGAAACTCTTCCCTTGTATATCCCTTTTCGCTGTAAGTCCAGTAAAAGATCAATATTCCTCATTACGTTTTGGAATGTTCCTTTACCTCTAATGCGGTCATTTTCTTCTTCAAATCCTTCAAGGCTGATTAAGCAGGCCAGATTCTCCGAAATTTGCAGCAGTGATTCAATTTTATTCTCAATCAGCAGGCCGTTTGTACAAAGTACCGTCCATCTTGGATCTGCAGTTAACAAATCAACGAGCTCATTCCATTTATTATAAATAAGAGGCTCTCCACCCCATAAATAGAGATTGGACTTCACGGATTGTGTTTGCTCCAATATTTTTTTTATGATATCAATATCTAATTGAGCTCTTTGTTCCTGGAGATCCATATCTCGATGAAATCCTTCATCGTTCCATTCAAAACAATGTTTGCACCTTAGATTACAGCCGTTAGTCAGCTTCAAACCAATTTCCACAGGCAGGTCCGTACAATAAGAGGGATCATTGATTATACTTTTTCTGCTTATCGACATGTGTTTTATCGTTTTTTTTAAGCGGTTTAAACAATCCTCATCTAGTTTTTTGGATGTTTTTGGTTGTGACATTATTCATTCCCTCCTGGATTGGTTTAATTTTTTCTTGATACTCCAGCAAATTATTGTGAAGCTCACTCAATATAGAATTGGAAAAATGGCTTTTCTCCCAATCCTCTATAGATATTCCAAACCCATATTTCATCCAGATTTCCGCGTTTCGCTGCTCATGCTCTCCCAGCGGTTCTAACATAATCAGGGGTGTGGCTGAAAGGATTGAATCCAATAAAGTGGCTCCCCCTGGTTTAGATACAATTCCTTTACAGCGCCGGCTAATTTCCAACATGTTGTGGTAATTCCGAGCGTCGATCCTGGACAGATTACTTCCTTTACCGTAAAGCATAGGCGGAAACTCATAGCTCTCCCATGGAACCCACGCCGGATCGATCCTGTAGTATGCTATATCAGATTCATCCTCTTCAGCCATTTCATATTTAACGATATCCAATTCGTATTCACAGTTCGCCAGACAAGATGCTTTTTCCTTAAAGTTCCCCATCCCCCATCCTCCGCCATGAACAATCAACCTGTTCTCCCGTTGCTCATAAGCAAGAATTTCAAAGTCACTGCCAGCCGGAATGGTCTTGATGCAATCGTGCCCCCAGAGCCAGATATTGTGATATATATCACATGATTTAGCGTATGGCTTCCAAGATGGCGACAAGCCGGCGTCCATATGAATACACTTGACTCCTATATCTTTCCGACCCGATTTACCGATATATTCTTCCAATAAAGGAATCCAGAATCCGGAGAAGACGGTAAAGTGGGATCTTTTTTCATCCATCCACTTCTCCAGCAAGTTATCAACCTTTTGCTTATCATATTGTTGCGACATTGCAGGAGGCAGGCGGTGGGCGAGTTTAGCAAGCTTGAAATTCTTGTGGAACAAAAGCTTATTTCTCTGTATTTGCTCCTGTTTTTCGGTTAAAAAAATACTTTCCAAGGCCACGATATCCGCCGTTTTATTCTCATTTTCTAATTTTTTTTTAAACAATAACGCAGGAGTATATACGCCTAATGCAATTCCGGAACAAAGTACTGTGTTCGTATCATTCACACGTCAATCTCCTTACTAATATGTTTTTATATTCATCTCATTCATCAATACTTTAATCTGTGACAGATATTCAGGGGATTCGTTTGGCTGACAGGGTATCGATAAATATAATCTGCCTTTGTCAGAAGAACCATTATTCATAATCGTATTGGATGTTAAGGGGATCACCCCTCTTTCGTTTGGACTGAATAATAGTTTATTCCGATGAAGCACCTCCAAAAATTGCTCGTATGTAAAGTGCGCATTCCATTGTAAATCTAAGAAAGTTAAGTAACTTGAATATCCATGCTGAGTTAAGTAATGATCCAGCTTCGTATTAATAAGTCCCATTGATTTGCGTGCGTTGATCTCAACTACCGGATATATTGAACCGTCTGCTAATATCATTGAATCAATACATACTTCCCCATGATATCCATGTTTATAAATGGACTTACAAGCATGAAATACGGTGTCAAAATAGCCTGCTGCGTCCAATTTGTCAATAAAGGAAGAGTTGTGCACATGCCTTGAACCTTTGTAACTTAAGCCATTGTTATCGATATATTGAACGGACAATATCTCAGGTTCGCCATTCACATCAATGCTTAGGTGGCAGGAAAAATCTGTTTCTTTTTG
>DOJM01000301.1:9101-9342 GCA_003529225.1 Paenibacillus sp. | reverse complement strand
TAGGATCTGATATTTCCGGAGGTTTTTCACCTAGTCTCTTCGATAACATAAGACAAGCTGTAATGTCTTCAAGAATGCTAGAGGATGGCGTTAATCCTTCCCTTCCTGCACAAGAGCGTGGATTACTAGGATCACGGATTAAGATTGATGAAGCTTTCTATCTTGCTACTGCTGGCGGTGGTAAAAGTTTAAGCTTACCTATCGGTCGGATACTAGAAGGCTATACATGGGATGTACAAAT
>DOJM01000301.1:6550-9065 GCA_003529225.1 Paenibacillus sp. | reverse complement strand
AAATGATGTATTTAGCTCGACCTGAGAATATCCGTGAAGTCTGGGTACAGGGTGAAAAGGTTCATTCACGTTAAGGATTGATAAAACTAGAAAATATAAGGTGGGCATCTGAGTGGAAACACAAGCAAATGTACAAGATCAAGCGCCATTGAAGTCACAACTATTAACCGTTCTGCCCGATGAAAAAGTTTCCTTCGGTAAATCCATCATCCTAGGCTTTCAACATGTATTGGCAATGGACGTTTATGTAGTTCCTTTCCTGATTGCAATGTTAATCGGCTTACAACCGAATCAGTCAAGCGCGTTGATTCAATCTACCTTTATTGCTGCTGGACTTGCAACGATTGTGCAGACTTATTTCTGTATGAAGCTTCCGATCGCGCAAGGTCCTTCTTACGTTCCGCTTGGTGCGATCGTCAGTATTTATGCCGCTAGTGGCGGCGGGGAGCTGGGTTGGAGCTCCGTGTTAGGTGCCAGCTTAATCGGTGCGATTCTAGTTATTATCTTGGGCTATGTCGGGATTTTTANNAAGATAATATCTATGGAGCTTCAGGCGCTTCAATCAATCAGAACGTTTTGTTAGCCCTTATTTCAGCAGGTACACTCCTTTTATTCGTGATTCTCGGTTCTATGTTCCGTAATAAAGGATCTATCTTCCGAATTATTTCCGTCATGATGGCGTTAGTAGTTGGATGTATTACTGCTAATGTAATGGGTGTGTTAGATTTCTCAGCGATCAGCAAAGCGAACTGGTTTAGCATGCCGCGCATCGCTTTTGTAGATTTCGGATTCTCATTCAACTTTTCGGCTATTATCACCNNGCTAGCTGAAACAACTGGTACCTGGTTTGCTGTCAGCAACGTAATCAATAAGCCTTTATCAGACGAACATATTAACAAAGGGGTTATCGGTGAAGGGATCGGCTGTCTTATTGCTTCTGCACTCGGATCAACACCTGTTACAGGCTATTCAACAAATGCTGGTATTATTTCCATCACAGGTGTCGCCAGCCGCCGAGTTTTCCTCGCTGTAGGAGGATGGTTTGTCCTCTTCGGTTGTTCTGGTAAATTAGCTGCTCTGATCTCTTCGATTCCATCCGCTGTAATCGGCGGCGTCTTCGCTATCGTCTGCGGGATCATCGCAATTAATGGTGTGCAGGTGATGAAAAACGTAACGATTGGCGAAAAAGAAATGTATATTATCGCAATACCGATGATTATCACATTAGCTTTGGTACTCATTCCTGGCGACTACCTACATTCCTTACCTTCATTTGTGCAATATTTATTGGGCTCACCTATCCTAGCGGCTTCATTGGCTGCGATCTTATTGAATAAATTATTGCNNGTGGAAAATAGAGAAAAATAAGTAAAGAACGGACATCCAATGATGTCCGTTTTTTCGATTTATAGAGCAATGGAATATGTCTAATCGGCTCAATGGGCTAACCTCTTCAGAACATACTCATTTAAATCCTGACATTCCCCGCAAAGTCCTTTATGATGATGTTTATTCCTCTTGAATTTCAGGTCCCTCATATACTTAAATTCATAAAGATTTTAATTTCAAAAAAGTTTATATAAGGCTGTAACGTTTATAGCTTTTTACGGATATATAACATGAGGAGGTGAACGGATGCAGAACAACGAGGAATTATACAGGGAATATTCAACCCAAGTATATAAATTCGTATTTAGTTTTTGTCATAATCACTTACTGGCAGAAGAAATTACCCAAGAAACCTTTTATAGAGCTATAAAGTCCATACACAAATATGATGGAACCTGCAAAGTATATGTATGGCTTTGTCAGATTGCTAAGCATGTGTGGTATCAGGAGCTGGACAAGCAGAACAAAAGGAAGACTTGTGAATTAGAAGACCCTCCTTTTTCTAACGCAAATTCAACAGAAACTGAATTCATTTTAGCTCAAGACAAAATAGAGTTATTTAAACAGCTTCATTTACTTGATCCAAATACCAAGGAAGTATTGTATCTGCGTTTGACCGGAGAATTCAGCTTTCGGGAAATTGGTGAAATTCTCGGAAGGGATGAAACCTGGGCAAGAGTTACCTTTTACCGTGGAAAACAAAAATTGATGAAAGGAAGATCTTCATGAAATGCGAGATCATTCAGGATTTATTGCCCTCCTATATCGAAAAGCTAACCTCTTTACATAGCAACGAAGAGATTGAAAAACATCTGCAAACCTGCGAAAGCTGCCTTCAGTCATATCACGAAATGACCGCAACAGCAAATCTAAACGTGCCTATTGTTGATAAATAAGAGGTTAACAAACTTAATTATTTTAAAAAGGTGAAAACAAAAAATATAAAGACTCTCGTCTTTTCCATTTTAACGGTGGTCATACTAGCTGCAGCTCTTATTGGACTTTTTGTGATTGGCTTTCCTGTGTCCTCTAAAGATGTGACCATCGATTATCAGAAGACAAAGACTCGTCTGGAGGTTCATCTGACTTTGGAAAACGGCAAGGACTTGGTGTTCTCAGGAAAAAC
>DOJM01000301.1:3664-6516 GCA_003529225.1 Paenibacillus sp. | reverse complement strand
GATTCACAATCCCTTTGATGATGTAGGAAAAAAAGTTATGCTAGGGACGGAGATTCAAACCGATCTGGATTATCCAAATAGGTTTATCCTTGAATTCAAAGATAAAACTATGACGTTTATTAATGGTGTTTTGGTGGAGTAGACATGTTCATTAAAATGAAAAAAGACACCCTTTAAGGTGTCTTTGCTAATACTCCATGTGGAACTTAGACATGTTTATACCTCTATGATGAACGAAGGACTTGTCTTCTCATCCACATCGTTGCAACCCACTTTTCGCCTTTGATCACTGGTGTACCTGCATGCAAGGTGGACTCGTTTAATTCATGATTATCGTAAAAATATTCGAAATAGACCGCCATACCTTTGTTAGGACTCACTGTTAAATTAAGCTTAGGGAAAGCTGTTTCTCCACCTTCCTCCACATCATTCAAATACATCACGAGCGTACTAATTCGATTATTGCTACTTGCTCGACTCGTTTGTGTGAAGAAATCATGGTGGGGTAGATACTCTTGGCCAGGGATATACAGCAGAACTTGCAAGCCATCACCATGCTCGATAGGAATATTCATAATTTGAGAGAATCGTTTCTCGATTCTTGTAACCGTCTCATTCTCCTCACAGAACACACCACTGCTCGTTCTAATTGGATTGACCGCATGGTCTTCACCAATTCTTGAACGTTGCAATCGTTCCCTAGAATATTCAATTAACTCATTACACTCCTCATCGCTAAGCACATTTCCTAGCAAGACAACCAGCGGTTCCTCATACTTGGCAAGAATTCGAATCTCTCGATCTTCTGTCTTAATCGTATTTCCAGCATGATCAAATATCGTCCGTTCTTTTCCTGTCGCATTCCCTGTCGTATTCCCTATCATCTTTATGCAGCTCCCAAGTTATAACATCCATCGCAAAAAATATACCATAAAATGGTTTTATTTGCTTGATTAACTTCAGAACGTCAAAAGGCTGGATAATCACCCCAGTGTTTGCTAACAACCAGCATATACCCCGTTGTGAGCCATTGCATCGTCGATGCCGAGACACCAAGTTCAATCATTAATTGAGGAAAAGCGACGCTTAACAACGTTTCGTTCAATAAGGAAAAGAATGCCCCAATATTTAAACCCCTATTTTTTTCCTACTCTTCATCGACCCGGGAGCACCCGTACCAAACTGATAACGGTAAATCACAACTACCGCAATAATCACTAGGGACATGACGAGAAAAATATTACTATACACATGGGCTGTAGCATTAGTATTCAAAGGATTAAAATGCACAGCAGCAGTACCCTTGTCGAGCATTTTCCCGACTACACTCATGGCCATCGCGCCAGAGATAAAATTGATCATAGACAGTAATCCCATGCCCACTCCTGTTTCCTCTTTGGGCAGCGTCCGTGAAATTGTATTGGACATCGAGATTTGCATGAAAGTCTGGCCCACGTTCCCTAATATTAAAATGATGGCAATAAAGTAAGCAGATACCCCAATAAAAGTAGAGAGTAGGGAGAAAGCAAGAAATAATAATACCGAAGCCACGAATACAAGTGCGAAATTACCACGATCATCAGCCAACCTGCCACCCTTGCGTCCCATGATAGCTGAAGCAATTGCAGCTGGCACTAACACAAATCCAATGGTCGAAGGCGATAGGCCATTCACTGTTGCTAGAAATTGTGGTGTCATGAACGTCATGCTAAAGCTCATAGCTGTCGTCGCGAAGGCAAGCAGCAACCCGATCGAATAGGTTTTGTTATGGAACAAAACGGGTTTAATAAAGGGCTCGACTGCTTTCCGAATCCGAATGATGAATAAAGCTAACAAAACAAGTCCTACAAGGAACAGCCACCCTTGCGTCTGTGTGATGGCAAGCAAGAAGATTGCAACTGCTGCAGCTAGTAACCCGCCACCAAGGACATCAATACTTCGTGCCTTCCCTCTCGCATTATCTAAATACTTTCTAAAGAAAGGAAGCGTCAGTAGCGGAAGCAAGGAAAGGACGAACATGAGTCTCCAGCTTCCAAAGCTGGTGATGAGGCCTGCAGCGACCGGTCCCAAAGCATTACCAAGTGCTAACCCAACCGCAGAAGTCCCAAGTGCTCTTCCCCTCTTCTCGGGAGCAAAATATCGGATCGGAATGATCATGGCGGTTGCAGGAAGAACAGAAGCACCGGCAGCTTGAATTACACGGCCCAGAATAATAATCCAAAACTTACCAGCAAGCAGACCTATTAATGAACCGAGAGCGAATATAAGCAGTCCATACGTTAACAAATCCTTCAACCGATATTTATCCGCCAATTTCCCCATGACGATGGAACCCACCGCATATACCACCATATAACTGGTCATAATCCAACTTACCTGCGAGGGAACGAGATTGAATTCTTTGCCTATTTCAGGAAGAGCTACATTGAACATCGTACCGTTCATAACCGAGAAAATTAAGGTAACTACAAGTATTTTCAGCAGCTTATCTGCATTTTGTGATGATGTATCCGTCATGATCTAAACCTCTTTTCCGANNATTGAACTATAAGTAAAAAGATAAATAATGAGTATCCTCAGTATTATATATTACTGAGGATACTCATTATTTTCTCGCATGTCAAGTTATATCATTTACATGGAAGTATAGCTGGATACACCTTATAAGAGTATACTCATTAAGAGTGCACACATAATCACCTTTCCATGAATTTAAGAATAAAAAATTGACAATAAAGTCAAGGAGGTACTACATCCATGAACACAGATCACCCCAAGGCGATAGATGTCATCCACATATTAATGAGATCAACTAACTACATTAAAACAGAATTTCAATCCCAGTTATTAGC
>DOJM01000301.1:828-3601 GCA_003529225.1 Paenibacillus sp. | reverse complement strand
TTGCTTTCCAAGATACAGTCGCTGCCAACATGCTGGAGAACCTTTCGTTAGAGCAAAGAAAACAATTCTATGACCTTCTATTACAACTAACCAAAAACAAAGCAGTCTCCGATCTATGTGAAGAAGCTAAGTGAGTCGCATGTCATTTTTACCACCTCCAAGCCCCTTAGGATTCCCGGGATTACCAGGGCAACCGGGACTCACGGTACCCAGCTCACCTCCCCCGGAACTCATTCCTCAGCAATCTGCCGTTTCGCCCTTTGCTGTCGGCCCGGGAGCAATTGCTGGTTGTTTGTCCTCGGTTGCGGGGTTTCAGTGGAACGGAAGATTGTGGGTCTACACTGGATTGAGCTTGCAATCCCTGCTTCTAAATGAACACGAAAAAAGGGCCACTCTGATCCGCGGATGACGGGAGTCCGAATGATCGAACCAGTTATGGTGGAAGGTAACAAAGAATTCAGCAGACTCACTTAGTCCGACTAGAGCAGCCTTTCCGGAATCAAAGTAGTGGTTGTACGAGATGGCAAAGTACGTTGATCCTTTTTTGAGGTCCGTAGATCCGTCGCCTTTGGCTTGGTCAGCATCGCCCCCTGCTGATCCATAAAAAATATCATTATTATGCACCCATACATTCGCATTTCCTGTGTCCATTGAAATGCCATCGTCAGGAAATAACATCACACCCACATTTCTTACTTCCAAATTACCAACATATCTAAGAAGCAATCCCCAACCGTATACATAAGCACCATTTCCGATACCCTTCGCTTTTTTATTTCATATTAATTGATATGCGAAGGGGTCGTTTTTTGGATATGAACCATAATGTCGAATTGCTCTTGAAGGGAAACATCATCATCATATTGCGGTACGTTAGGAATGATCTGTGCACCGCCATCAAAGAATGGCTGCTTTTCTTTTACCCATTGCTGCGCGGCTCCATTCAATTTGCGGAGATCTAACAGGAACTGATCGTAATGAACTTGCCCAAACATATGATTGGAGCTGTTCTCGTTCTTCTGAATGGTATCCGCTCCAATCTTATTTTCANNTTTCACTGAATGATGTAAATCCTGTAAATTTGCCTTCCGTGGTGGTGGAGCCAATTGCTACATATTGATTACCTACACGTTCTTTCAGAAACTCCCCGGCGACTTTAGGATACATCTTCTCAGTGATAACACCTTTAGCTATGTGAATATTGTGCCCCCAAACTATCGTTTTGCCGCCAAATTTTTCTTGAGCCCAAACAGCATGCTCGGCTAGATACTGATCATGCAGCTTCACCATGCTCGAATAGTCAGCCGGAATCACCATCTTCGAGAAATTCTCTATCACCTTAGCCGTCCCTTTTACCCAAGCTAGCTCGTGTGAATCAGTCTCATTATTCGACTTCGTTTTGTCTTCAAGTAGTTTGACTACTTTTTGCGCATTAGCCATATGCTTTTCTTTCACTTCAGTAGTCAGCTTCATATATTCCTGTAGATTACCTGCCACCGATGACAACTCTTTGTAGCTTTGCTCGACTTCGGGGAGCAAATCAGGATGATGCTCCTTTACATAGTTGATCACTTTATCGAAGACACTTTGATCCAGTATTTTTAAGTCGAGTCCGATGAATTGAATTTTCTTTTTATTTACTGGATCAGAGTTGTATTCCCGCATCCATTCTACCATAGCGACGATCTCATCAGTTGGGTACAACAGCTTCAAAAACTCCCTAGGGTCGCCTTTTCCCGTTTGAATATACTCGTTCAGCTTTAAACCGTTGCCCCAATCCTCTTCAATCCCAAAATTGGTAAATCCTAGCTCAGTGACCAAATACTTTACGAGGCGATGCTTCATCATAAAAATCTCCGAGCTTCCGTGAGTAGCCTCTCCTAAACCAACATAATTTGCATTCCCTATCATGTCTTTTAGCGGTTTTAAATCATCCAATGGTTGTTTTGGATCTACCGTCTTCAGTTGCTTCGCCTGCAATTCAAGTGATTTTGCAATNNTGCTCTTCAGCTGGTCTCGTACTGCAACCTGCAGTTAGAATTGCTGCACTTAACATTACGGCAACTCCACCGTAAATCATTTTTCTTCTTTTGTTCATTGTATTCACCTCATGGATTTTTTTGAAGTACGACTCTGTCTGCATACAAGCATATTGGGCCGTCTTCAGTAGTCCAATTGTCACTCACTCACTATCATTTAAGCTAGTTACAACTCTTCACGATTTCATGTGATGCAATGCTCGCTAACGAATCGATCAGCGCCAACATATCACAAAGCAAATGATGACATGTTGTCACTTTGTGGAGTGACAGCTGTGCGGTTATTATTGAGCAGTAGGCAACCACACCAACCTATTTTTTAAAGAGGAGCTGATTCACCTATAGAAACCCGTAGTCAGATCGCATTAAAACTTCAGAAAAGTGTTTCCGTCTATGGCGTTTACTTTTTTTGCTGAGGTTAAACAGGTTGGATATATTCTGAATGTCACATAACATTTTTACACTGGTGCGGTTAATGGAAGAAGCCAAACCATACCGCTATTACACGGAGAGGAGCGATGAACCTTATGAAATCAGG
Organism: Paenibacillus sp.; assembly: GCA_003529225.1. GTDB lineage: Bacteria > Bacillota > Bacilli > Paenibacillales > Paenibacillaceae > Paenibacillus_AQ > Paenibacillus_AQ pseudetheri. Next base: position 1,024 of record DOJM01000301.1, on the reverse strand, counting down.
TTTCATCCAAAATGGTTGTTTTTTATTATTAACTTTCATTACAGGTTTGTTTTACTTTTGCTTTTATATGGTAGCTCTGTCGTTCAGTTTAAGTCTTTCATTTATAGTAATCGGCATTCCACTATTTACACGAGTATTGCGAACTACGACAACCTTCATCCAATTCGAACGCACGCAGACGAAAATTTATACAGAT
>DOJM01000301.1:0-745 GCA_003529225.1 Paenibacillus sp. | reverse complement strand
TCGATACATCGATATGAATATCATTTTCATGCAAGTAGATACTTTTGCGAAATCACTCCTTACTATGGTTCTGGGAGCGGTGCTTGCCGCAATAAGCGTCAAGTTGGGTGACCGGTTGGCGAAAACATTCGGAGGTTATACGCGAACCATGATTCAACAGCTAGACCGATAGCTATTTTTTTCCGACCTTTATGCAGGTGACGGAGCGTAAACAGCCAATTATACACTGCACAAAGGTTTGGTTAATAATACTATAGGAAACAAACAGATAGCTGCTTAGGGGTTGAAAGAATTGTTGGAAATGGTCAAAAAATGGTTTTGGTACGATTGGATTATGCTTGGGCTCCGCCTTATTACTAGCGTTTCGCTCATTCTCACGACGATCAGGTTTCAGGCAGGTATAGCGCTGCCTTTATGGATCGTTATTTTATGGGAGATTGCCGCTTTCTCCATTCCCTGGGTTTGCTTGCTGCTCAACTACAAATATTATTTATTCACAGAGATACTGCTCTTTGGCGGGCTATGCGTGCATTTAACCTCGTTGTTTCCAGAAGCTTTCCCTTCATTTCTTGTATCAGTCTTTCTGATCGCAGCGAATAGCGCTCGTCTGTCCTATCATTGGACGGCACCAGCAACGGTCTTGGTAATACCCGGAATTTTTTATGTTGTTTCGCCAAATTACAGCTATTGGCTCATGGTAATCTACTACGGACTTGCTTATGTGATGGGATTCGCTTTTCATTTA
>DOJM01000512.1:17369-17648 GCA_003529225.1 Paenibacillus sp. | reverse complement strand
TTTCTGATTGTTGGACTCGTTTCAGCATAAAGGCTACTTCCACCGTCTTCTTAAAGGGAAAAGGATCCAGTACTAACGTTGACTTATCTTTCCACTCCACGGTTATCGTACGACCTGACGTAAAACTGAAATCTTCACTGCCAGAGAATCCTTCACGCCACCATGGATGCTCCTCAGATTTCGGGCTACCCGGTTCATTTAAAGCCAAATATAGGGATAAGTCATCGCAGAACTCCAAAAGACGGGCATCATAATACAACTCATCCTCACCAATCGGTT
>DOJM01000512.1:8418-17352 GCA_003529225.1 Paenibacillus sp. | reverse complement strand
GGATAATCCAATCCCGAAATCTTAATGAGTCGTTCAAAATGCAAGCTGCACAAAAGCGCTCCGTAAGGTGTCCGCGCCTCGATCTCATCAAGTCCCCGCTTATAAAAGGTCAGCTTCGGCACTACAGGAAAATCAATAAAGCTGTAAGGCGCGTGTTCCGCATCGTTCCAAAAGGGCGTCTCATCCAGATCAATCCAGCCCCGGTCATGTTCAGCTACCGCCCAAAGCACCTCGTCCCGGCGCCCCTCTTCTGGCACATGTTCTTCCTTGAACCAAATGGCAAGCTCTCCAGCTAACTTCCCGTGATCATGCTGTTTAACCATTACAATTGCTCCATCATGCTCCCGACAAATCACGATTATTCCTCCCTGTTGATCCACACCTAACGTACGTTAACAATGGATATTATAGCATATGCTATTCATTCTTCTGAGCTAGACGAATTTCCTATTCCCTACCAATTATAAACAAAAAAGCTATCCTCAGCGAATAAAAATCCACCACTCAGGATAGCTCAATATTAAAGGATCTGGCGGTACTACTTATTACACACCTAACCAGCGTTTGAACATATGTTTTGTTGTCTGCTTATTAATTTCTGCAATGGAGGTGGTAAGAGGAATACCTTTTGGACAAGCGCGCACACAGTTCTGTGAGTTACCACAGCCGTCAATACCGCCATCTTCCATCAATGCGTCCAATCTTTCATCAGCATTCATTTCACCCGTAGGATGAGCATTGAACAGGCGTACTTGAGAGATGGCTGCGGGTCCGATGAAATCCGTCTTCTCGTTGACATTTGGACAAGCTTCCAAGCATACGCCGCAAGTCATACACTTAGATAATTCATAAGCCCACTGCCGTTTCTTCTCCGGCATCCGTGGTCCCGGCCCAAGGTCGTACGTACCATCGATTGGAATCCAGGCCTTCACTCGTTTTAGAGCGTTAAACATCCGGGTACGGTCAATCACTAAGTCACGCACCACCGGAAAGGTCTTCATCGGCTCAATGCGTACAGGTTGCTCCAGATTGTCTATAAGCGCTGCGCAGGCTTGGCGAGGTTTGCCGTTGATCACCATCGAGCAAGCTCCGCATACTTCTTCTAGACAGTTGGAATCCCAGCACACCGGAACGGTGCTATCACCTTTGGCATTCACTGGGTTACGCTGAATTTCCATCAAAGCACTGATTACATTCATACCCGGACGATAAGGGAGCTCAAATTCCTCAACATAAGATGAGCTTTGTGGATCGTCCTGGCGGGTGATGATAAACTTNNAGTTTCCGCCATAATGGTTCCCTCCTCAAATTACCTGATTTTATTTCATTAAGCTTGCCTCGCAAGCTGTTTCACTGTTGGGAAAGATTAATCCTTCGAATAATCACGGACCCGTGGAGGGATCAGTGAGACATCGACTTCGTCGTAAGAGATTTGCGGACCGTCTGCAGTCCAGGCTGCTTTCGTGGTCTTTAAGAATTCCTCATCATTACGATCCGGGAATTCCGGCTTGTAATGAGCGCCGCGGCTCTCGTTGCGCATAAGCGCTCCCAGTGTCATCGCTTCAGACAGCTCCAGCATATTCCACAGCTGACGGGTGAAGGCCACACCTTGGTTATTCCAGCGCGATGCATCATTCATATTGATATTGCGATAACGCTCTTTAAGCTCTTTAATTTTGCCAATGGTCGCTTCCAGCTTTGGATTGTGCCGCACTACGGTCATATTGGCAGTCATCCATTCGCCCAGTTCCTTGTGAATCACATAAGCATTCTCTGTACCTGACATCGCTAGCAGAGACTCATATTTGTCCGTCTGCTTTTTGTGGAAGCTATCATATACAGAAGAGGAGATATCTTGTGATGATTTCTTCAGACCTTTAATGTATTCAACAGCCTTTGGTCCAGCAACCATACCACCGTAAATGGCAGATACCAGAGAGTTAGCGCCTAGACGATTCGCTCCATGATATTGATATTCACATTCGCCTGCCGCAAACAGTCCAGGGATGTTTGTCATTTGGTTGTAATCAACCCACATACCGCCCATGGAATAGTGCACAGCCGGGAAGATTTTCATCGGTATTTTACGAGGGTCATCCCCCATGAATTTTTCGTAAATTTCAATAATCCCGCCAAGCTTCACATCCAGCTCTTTCGGGTCCTTGTGAGAGAGGTCCAAATACACCATGTTCTCACCGTTAATGCCCAGCCCTTGATCCACACACACATTAAAAATCTCACGTGTAGCAATATCGCGCGGCACCAAGTTACCGTAGGATGGATATTTCTCTTCAAGGAAATACCACGGCTTTCCATCTTTATAAGTCCAGATGCGGCCGCCTTCACCACGTGCTGATTCCGACATTAAGCGGAGCTTGTCATCTCCTGGAATAGCCGTTGGGTGAATCTGTATAAATTCTCCGTTGGCATAATGCACACCCTGCTGGNNGTGCCCGTATTAATTACGGAGTTCGTTGTTTTACCAAAAATAATACCAGGCCCACCGCTAGCCAAAATAACAGCGTCTGCGGGAAAAGTCTCAATCTCCATCGTCTTGAGATTCTGGGCACTTATGCCGCGGCATACGCCTTCGTCGTCGATGATGGCCGAGAGGAACTCCCAGTTCTCACGTTTCGTTACAAGACCTTCGGACTCCCAGCGGCGCACTTGCTCATCCAGCGCATACAAAAGCTGTTGGCCTGTCGTTGCACCAGCAAATGCAGTGCGGTGACGCTTCGTTCCGCCGAAACGACGAAAATCGAGTAATCCCTCAGGTGTGCGGTTGAACATTACGCCCATCCGGTCCATAAGGTGGAAAATACCTGGTGCCGCTTCGCACATCGCCTTGACCGGTGGCTGATTCGCCAGGAAGTCACCGCCGTAAACGGTATCATCGAAATGCTCCCAAGGGGAGTCGCCCTCCCCTTTCGTATTTACCGCGCCGTTGATGCCGCCTTGCGCGCAAACGGAGTGTGATCTTTTTACAGGCACTAATGAGAATAATTGAACATGTGCACCGGACTCCGCTGCCTTGATGGTAGCCATCAGGCCGGCCAGACCGCCACCCACGATAATGATATTTGCTGTTGCCATGATAGTTCACTCCCTTTATCGAAAATATCAGAAAGGATTCTGGAATCTAGTCCTGAGAGGATAATTACTTAGATGAAAGTCTTTATGGACTGAGCTATGGAAGCTGCGGTTTGAAATTCAGCATCACGGAAAGTGACTAGCGAAATGAGGAACATAAACGTTACAANNGCTGTGAACGAGGTCCTACCGTGATTCCCCAGCTGATCAAGAAAGACCATAGGCCGTTTGAGAAGTGAAAGCATGCTGCAACGATACCGATAATATACAATGTCAACATCAGTGGTTGAGTCACGATATCATGCATCAGGCCGCCCAGCTCTTCATGCTCTACACTACCAACTGCCACCTGAACCCGGGTTTGGAACAAATGCCAGACTATAAAGATAAAGGTAATAATTCCTGTAATACGTTGCAGCGTATAACGCCAGTTTCTTTCAATGTTGAAGCGGTTCAAGTTTGGCTTGGATTGATAGGCAATATACAGTCCGTATACGCCATGGTACAGCAGAGGAAGCCATATACCGAACAATTCCAGGAAGAAGACAAGCGGCAGGCTATTCAGCCATATCACGCTGTCAGTGAAACCGGAAGCGCCACCCTCTACAGCCGCAAAATTCGTCATCATGTGCTCAATGAAGAAAGCTCCAAGCGGGATAACGCCTAGCAAGGAATGAATCTTTCTGGAATAAAATCCTTTCATACAAAGTAACCCCTTTCCGATTAAAACAGCGTTTTCATTATTGTGTATTCACCGCCGGAACTACATTTGACACGGATAACGTATTAATGACAAAACGTCTATATTTACCGCTATCCTTGGTTTCCCGGACTTTGTTTTCTTTTTCACAAAATGTGAATATCTTGTGTCACTTTTCATGTTACTCCTTTTTCCCTTATAAGGGAATTGCAATCTAATTATTAAACGTTATACAATAAACGCATAAGAATAGATTTTATATGATAATAATTCTCATTTAGAGAAACAACATTTTCCGACAAAACTTTTATTCCCTTATGGAGCATGAAGTATTGTCTTCATGGCTATGAATTTCGTCACTGCTGTTTATAGATTGCACTACGAGAGGAACATAAATATGTTTGACGATTTAGATATTTTTGCAGCGGTTGTGGAGCACTCCAGCTTGAATCGGGCCTCCCGCCAGCTCAATCTGTCCCAACCTGCCCTATCTCGTAAGATCTCCAAGCTGGAAGAACGGCTGGGTGTCGCGCTATTTAATCGTTACGGCAAGCGTCTGGAGTTAACCGAGGTTGGGCGTCTTACTTATTCCTACGCACTTGAACAACGGCAGCAGCGCTCTAAATTCCTGGAGGCTTTGTCTAAATACAAAGAAGGCGAGCCAAAGCTGGTCACCTTAGGAGCGTCACTCACCTCCCTGCAAACCACTCTGCCTCCACTAGTTAACGCATATATGGAGAAATACCCGACAGCTGAGCTGAAGCTAATCACGGGCCGAACACATGAAATTGTCTCCTCTGTCAGTGAAGGAAAGTCAGATATTGGTCTGATCGCTTCCTCTATTCAAGAACCTGGACTGCGCTGTATTTCTCTGTTTGAGGATCAACTTCGACTGGTTGTTTCTGAGCATCATCCTCTGAATCAATCTACCAAGCTAACCATGGATGATCTGTCCCGACTGCCTATGATCCTCTTCTCCAAAGGCACCTGGTACCGCCGTCTAACGGACGATCTNNCCAGACGTCCGTATGGAGATTGACTCCTTCGAAGCCATCGTGCGGCTTCTGCCGACAGTCAATGTAGCAGCGTTACTGCCCAAATCTTATCTGCGTCCGCAGCTGTTAAACGGCGGTGGGCTGGTCTCTCTGCATATTAAGGAGCTGGAGCAGACTCAGCGAACTACCTGTCTGATTTACCGCGACGATGGAAGCCTGAGCACAGCGGCTCGAAGCCTCGTGCAGGTTACAGAAGAGATGTTTCTGACGGAACGAGAGAAGTAATAGCTACCTCTTTCGTGCAACCTAAATTTAAAAAGCCCTCCGTGCCCTATAAGGACGGAGGGCTTAACTATTTAATCTTTGTTTACAACTTCATCCTCAAATCGATCAATGCTTTCATTAGAACCAATGAGTACCATAACGTCGCCCTCACTCAAATGATCATGTGCCGTTGGGGCCACTATAATTCCACTTTCCCGGTTCAGGGCAACAATACTGCAGCCATATTTCGCTCTTGTATTTAAATCTGACAAGCTTTTCCCGTTCATGCAAGACGGAACAGTTAGCTCGACGATTTTATAATCCTTGGACAGTTCAATATAATCCAGCAAATTGGGTGTCACGAGCTGATGTGCTACACGAATGCCCATATCCCGCTCTGGGAAAATAACCCGGTCCACGCCCAGCCTGGACAACGCACGACCATGAAGAATTGAGATCGCCTTGGCTACTACTTGCTTGACTCCAATCTCTTTTAACAAAATTGCCGCCAGAATACTTCGTTCCATATTGTCGCCGATGGCTATAATCCCACAATCGAAGTTCCGCACGCCAAGCGAACGCATAATCCCCTCATCTGTAGCATCAGCCACTACCGCATGCGTCAGGTGATCGCTCATTTCCTCCACACGCTCTTCATGGTGATCAATGCCGAGCACCTCGTAGCCCATTTCCATCAGCTCAAGTGCAAGGCTTGAGCCAAAGCGGCCTAAACCGATTACTACAAATTGCTGTGCTTTCATTTCGGATTAACTCCTATCCAATAATTATTTTANNTTACCTTCTGGGTGCTTATACAATGGTTTACCCTGTTTAGGTCCAAGCGCATACACTAATGTCAAGGGACCTAGCCGGCCCGCAAACATGGTCAGACAGATCAGAATCTTGCCGAAGATAGACAGTTCAGGTGTCAGCCCCATAGTTAGTCCCACCGTGGCAAAGGCTGAGGTCGTCTCAAACAGTATTGCTAAGAAATTACTATCCTCTGTTGTGGACAGTAACATCGAAACCGTGAGGACCAATAGCAAAGCGAGTAATGTTAGCGTCAACGCTTTATAGATACGCTCCTGCGCCAATCGGTAACGGAACAACACAACATCTTCACGCCCGCGCAGCATCGCAATTACTGCACCAATCATAATCGTAAAGGTTGTAGTCTTGACCCCGCCACCTGTTGAGCCCGGAGATGCACCAATAAACATAAGAATAACCATAAAGAACTGTGAGGCTTGCCGCAATCCGGCAATATCCACCGTGTTGGCGCCAGCGGTTCGGGGCGTTACAGACTGAAAAAATGCCGATAATATTTTGCCGCCGAAATTCAGATTACCCAGTGTGCGCTGATTCGTAAATTCAAATATAAAAATAACCAAAGCGCCGACNNATAATTTACGTTTGACACGAAACTCCACCAGATCCGACATGACAATAAAACCAATACCGCCAGAGATAATCAGAAACATCACCACGATGTTCACAAGCGGGTCATATACATAATCGGTTAAACTCCGGAAATCCCCGAAAATATCAAATCCAGCATTATTAAACATAGACACCGCATGAAATATTCCAAAATAAACGGCCTTTCCCAGTGGCATATCAAACGCCCAGCGTATGGACAGAAGCACCGCTGCACAGCCTTCGATGACCAAGGAATAAATAAGTACTCTCCGGATCAGTCGAACAATCCCCTCCATAGAGCCTTGGTTCATTGCTTCCTGAAGGATCAGTCTGTCCCGCAAGGAAATTTTACGTTTCATCATCATGGCAAATAAGGTCGCCATTGTCATAAACCCTAAGCCGCCCACCTGGATAAGCGCCATAATTACGGTTTTCCCAAAAATGGTGAATGTCGTCCCGGTGTCCAGCACCACAAGTCCTGTCACACATGTGGCCGATGTTGCAGTAAACAACGCATCAATAAAACTTACAGCATTCCCGCTGGTACTCGAAATGGGAAGCATAAGCAGCAAGGCTCCAATCAGAATGATCGATGCAAAACCAAGCACCATAATCTGAGGCGGAGAGAGCTTCAGGAACTTTGATTCAGAAACCCTGCGAAACTGTGAAGCCACTACGCTCACCCTCTTATCTAAATTTAAAGAATTCCAACAAAAAAAGCACTGGAAAACCAATGCTACCCTTGGTTCCTGCAGTAAATTAGCCTACGAGGTTAGCTGACGGATTCGGACTGTGCAGGCTGCCCTATTCGTTCTAGAACGAAATTCACCCCTGATGAATAAAGACACCGCCTATGGCGTATACTCATCTTTTCATTACTTCTTGTGGTTCCCCCGTTTTCACCTGAAATTCGGCTATATACAATTGCATACAAATTATATATGTTATTTCGATAAATCACAAAGACACTATTAATGGTGATTCATATGAAAAATGCGGTTTGGAGAGGATGTACCACTAATAGTGCCTTTTCTCATCACTTTTCCGTGTTTTCCCTGCAATTGCATCGATTTTCATGAAAAATGAAGAAAAGATCACCTTAAATTCATGGTATATATTCAGTCACCTATTCTATAATATCTCTATTACCCATAAAAAGAATGTACGATTTTTTGTAACTATCATGGCACTAATACTATAATGGAACATAACATTGTCAATTTACAAGGAGGCGTTACATGAATCCCGTTGGCCAGCCCTTACAGCAACGTGCCCTCTCCAAGAGGCTCATCATCTCGGGCATTATCGGTCTTATTCTATTTATTATGTTTCAGATCGCCCCCTCGGTGCTAAATAGCCCTGCCGGGGAAGATACTACCGTTATCAGCAAGGCGGAAGCCCGCGACAAAGCGATATCATTCGCAGAACAAAAGCTAAACTACACCAAAGCACCAGACGATCAGTGGAATGTACTGTACGAAACGGACTCTTCCTTTTATGGTTATATGTCCCGCGAGAAGCTTTTGGAGGACTATACAAAGAAGAAATTGGATCAACGATATCCTTTTGACATTTTCCGTGTAACCCTTAGTCCTTCAGCGGAACAAGAGCCACTGATTTCCGTTGACCTCAATATGTACACTGGCGCAGTTGTCGCCTTCACACAAGGTGCAGAAGGATCGGGTGCCGGATTACCAAGCAATGTATCCACCAGTGCAAAAGAAGAGGACAAGGGTACTACCTTATCACTTGCACAAAAAGAAAATCTTGCCCGTCCCTGGCTTCAGGAATGGGATGTAAACCCCGCCAAGCTGCAAATTGAATCGAATACGGGAAACTACGGGCTCGTGTATACAGATCGTTCCGTTCAGATCGGAGAATCCTTACTACACTATTATTTCGATTTCGCTGGCGAACAGGTATCCAACTTTAAAGCAGGATTCACCGCTCCAGCCTGGCATACCTCCTATGTAAAGGACCAGACCTCTCTCGCGGAAAAGCTTACTTTATTCGGCTACGGTCTGCCTACTTTAGCTTTAGGAATTCTGGCACTCATCTACAGCATACTTAGAAGAGAACATACCTCCTTTAAGCGTGGAATATTCCTAAGCTCAGCTTATTTTGTAATCATGATGATCAGCACCTATAATATGCTCCCTGAATCTACAGGCGAAGGACTCGAGGCTCAGATCACTTCCGTCATTATGTTCATCATTTATGCCTTATATAGCCTCCTAATGTCCTCCCTGCTCTATTTTTCTTTAGTTGGAGGGGACGGCCTTTGGAAAAAAGAAGAGGGGATGAACCCATGGCCACGTGCTAAAGAACCTGGCTACGGAAAATATGTTCTGGATAGTATCCGGGCAGGATACGTCTGGGCATTCGTGCTGCTGGGAGTGCAAACCCTTATGTTCATCGTATTATCATTTACCTTGCAGAACTGGTCCACTACCGACGCTACTCAAT
>DOJM01000512.1:0-8350 GCA_003529225.1 Paenibacillus sp. | reverse complement strand
ATTTTCCTTCGTTACGGCTTTATTGCCGTCATGTTCAGTCACGTCGTGTTTGACAGCATTCTGATGGGCGCTACGCTGATCTTTATGAAGGAAAGCGTGAATGTAGGGGCTGGTATCTTCGCAATTATCATGCCGTTCATAGTCGCCTACATCGTCTACCGGTTTAATCCGCCGCAAAAATCAGAACCTAAGCCGGTTGAACCTATATCTGTAATTTAAAGAAGTAACGGGTGGATAACCTATAATAAAAAAAGGTGTCACAGCAGAAATGCTATGACACCTTTTTTTATTTACGTATGCATCTTTCCAGCATTTCGAATGCCTATGTCGCCGGCTCTTCATCCTTGAGCGCCTCAAGAATTTGACTAGCCAACTTTTCGCCAATAGAAAGTGATTTGAAATCCTCTATGGAGGCTTCTTTAATTTTCTTTAGCGATCCGAAATGCTTAAGCAGTGCCTTGCGCCGCTTTTCGCCTATACCTGGTATGGCGTCCAGTTTAGAAGTAACCATAGACTTTCCACGTTGTTCACGGTGGAAGGTGATAGCGAATCTATGCACCTCATCCTGAATCCGTTGCAACAGATAAAATTCCTGACTATCCCGAGCCAAAGCGACAGGTTCTGGGGGATCTCCAACCAAAAGCTGAGCCGTCTTATGCTTATCATCCTTAACGAGACCACAGACCGGAATGAATAACCCCAGCTCGTTCTCCAGAATATCAATAGCTGAGGATATTTGCCCTTTACCACCATCGACTACGATAAGATCTGGTATCGGCAGGTTCTCTTTCAGCACCCGTTCATACCTCCGCCTGATGACCTCGCGCATCGTTCCATAATCATCCGCACCCACTACCGTACGAACCTTATATTTACGATACTCTTTTCGTGCGGGCTTGCCATCAATGAAGACAACCATCGCAGAGACCGGATTAGTCCCCTGAATATTCGAGTTATCGAACGCTTCAATCCGGCTTAAGCGTTCAAGACCTAAGCTCTCGCCTAAGCTCATTGCAGCACCAGAGGTACGTACTTCATCCCGTTCAATAAGCCGGAACTTCTCGTCGATTGCGACTGTTGCATTTTGGCAGGCCATACCGACCATCTGCTTCTTGAGGCCACGCTGTGGCACTAGCACTTTGGTGCCGAGCCACTCCTGTAGAATAGTAGCGCCACCTGCAGCATCAACGACACCTGCTGCCGATGCTTCCGCAGCGGCCATTTCACGTGCCTCAGCTTCTTCAGGCGATTCGGGGGTATCTTCCCCCTTCTGTAGATCTTCTTCGGCTGGAGCAGCAATGACAATCGCCGGTTTAGCTTCTTTATCAACCACTGCTTCCTCGTCAAGCACATCCGGCAGAAGAATCTCCTGCGGCAGGGCAGGATTATCACTGTAATACTGCGTCACATAAGACATAAAGTCACTGTAGGCTTCCCCATAGAACGGAAAGACAGAAGAGTGGCGCTGAATCATCTTCCCTTGTCTCATGTACAGAATTTGTACACACATCCACCCCTTGTCTACAGCATAACCAAATACGTCTCGATCCTTAGTATCTGTGGTGTTAATCTTTTGTTTCTCCATCAATGCATCAATATGGATAATCTGATCCCGCAGTTCCTTCGCCCGTTCAAAATATAATTCCTCAGCAGCTTCCTGCATCTTCTGCTGTAGATCCTTCTTAACTGCATCATGACCTCCGCTCAGAAAAGCAGCGATATCTTGCGTAATCTGCTCATACTCGGATTTCTGCACTTCCTTCTCACACGGCGCCAAGCATTGGCCCATGTGATAGTAAAGACAGACCTCCTTTGGCATTACGCCACATTTACGGAGCGGATACATACGATCAAGGAGCTTTTTCGTTTGCTGTGCAGCATAACCATTAGGATAAGGGCCGAAATATTTTGCTTTATCTTTAATCACCCGGCGTGTGACTTCAAGCCGAGGGTGAGTTTCATTCGTTATTTTGATATAAGGAAATGTCTTATCGTCCTTCAGAAGTACGTTATAACGCGGCATATGCTTCTTAATCAGATTGCACTCAAGAATGAGCGCTTCCATGTTACTGGACGTAACAATATATTCGAAATCAGCAATGTTAGCGACAAGTCGCTGAGTTTTACCATTATGACTGCCTGTAAAATAAGAGCGAACCCGGTTCTTAAGTACCTTGGCTTTACCCACATAAATAATGGTGCCTTCTTCATTCTTCATCAGATAGCACCCGGGCAGGTCGGGTAATAGAGCCAGTTTGTTGCGGATGTTGTCCAAAATGATCCCCTCCAGCTAAATTGGACCCATAATTAATTGGTATTCAGCACACAAAACGCCTCCGGAATGAACCGAAGGCGCTGAGCGGCAGGGCCGAGGCCCGAACAGTAGCATTTAACAATTATTGATGTTTAGCTACGATATTTTTCAGGGATTCTTTGGAGTTCAATCCCACAACTTTATCTACCGGTTGACCGTCTTTAAAGAAGATCAGGGTTGGGATACTCATCACGCCAAAACGGGAAGCCGTTTCCGGATTCTCATCCACATTCAATTTTGCAATCTTCACGCTGTCTCCCAGTTCTGCGGACAATTCGTCCAAGATTGGAGCAATCATCTTACAAGGACCACACCAAGGAGCCCAGAAGTCTACTACTTCAGTACCTTGACCTTCCACTTCGTTACTGAAGGTTTGGTCAGACACGTTCACGATAGCCATGATATTGTTCCTCCTCTAAAGTTTTACGAAACATTACTCCATTCTAAAACAAAGCTTAGTTTATGGAAGCTGCTCCGAAAATATAAGTTAATAAATTGTTTCATGTAATATGATAAACAAATTACCAATTACCGACACAATTCCAGTATAACATATCTTTAAGGGATATGTTATATATCACATACAATTATATTGCTCTCAAACTAATTTTATTTACGTTACTCTTTTCTTTACAATCTCCCCAGCCTTTCGGTATACTCTAAGAAAGCGCATTAAATGTCAATGACTTATTTCATAATGGTCAACTCAATTTGCATCTTAACAATACAGGCATTGTCCCTGTAAGGAGGCAGAAGCTATGGATGTCAACGCGCAAGTACGGGACCCACGAGAGCATATCAACGAAGAACCCCGCAATGATCTAGGCGATTTAATGAATGGATTTTTCGGAATGACTGCATTTATGACCGTTGTCTTTTTCGGCATGGTTATCATTAAGTTCATTTCGGAGTAAGGGAATCATCGCAATATAAACAGAGGCCGTCTCAAAAGTAGTGAATGCTACTTAGGGGGTGGCTTCTTTTTTGAGAGTAAATAAGAAAAAACAGAGAGCAACGACCCTCCAATAAAAGGAGAATAGCTGCTCTTTTGAATGTTACGGTTATGAATATTTCAAGTTTATCTAATCGTCCCCCGTTGATTCTCCCCATGCAGTGGAATAACATCCACAAAAGGAGCAATACGATCCATCAAACGTTGGCCTTTATAAATCTCCTCGCCATCCTTGCTTGTAAAGCTAAGATGTTTCTCCAAGCCATCAAGCGGATAATTCGAGGTATAGAAGGTTGGCTTACGGTTCATCCGATAATTCAGAATCGCACCAAGCACATGATCACGCGCCCATGGATTCAAGTTCTCCGCACCAATATCATCAAAAATAAGTAAATCACAGTTTTTCATCGTATCCACGGTTTCCTTCATCTTCTGGCCATCCATCATGATTGACTTCAAATCCTCGATAAAATCTGGCATATATACGATAACTCCAGTATAGCCGGCAACAGCAAGCTCATGAAGCAAGTAGCACATCAGAAACGTTTTGCCTGTTCCGAAAGTCCCATGTACATAAATCCCGCGTGAGTTCAGACCATCTTCTTTAACGCTCGTGATATAATCAAATATTTTATTAACCGCTGAGACCCGACGTGGATCCTTACCCATAATATCTATTTCATCATAACCGCCATTAAGCACACGCTCGTCAACATAAAAGCTACGGATACGTTTGCGGATGCTATCCTGATTATCCTGTGCCACTTTAAGTCGGCATGCCGTCTTGCGTTCATATAAGTCCGCCGAACCATTCACGCTCTCGACCGTAAGTTTGCTAAAGTGGCCAGGGAAATCATTCGGACATTTCTCTAGACCCGGACAGTTCGCACAGTGACGGCTTTCCTCTACATATTGATACAGGCGGCTCATATGAAGCCGCAGTCGCGAATCGTCCAGCTCAGGATGTTCAGACTGTAATGCCTTCACAAGTGGATGATTAAATAATTCCTGTTCAAGTTCGCGTTGACGCTGCCGTAGAGTTGGATTGTTGATCGAACGAAGCACATCGCCCATAGACTCCATAGTTCCACCTCTCTTTCATTACGGCGCTTGGGAAACGCCTTTTTTCTTGTTGGCTTTAATTTCTGCCGCTTTCTTCATCATCGCCGCGAATTCTTCTTCCGATACCGTTCCGGCACTTCCATCGTCCAGCACAATCGGGATTTCCGGTTTAGCGGATCGGCCGGTATTTTTGGCATATGAACGTGATCGAGATCCTGCCGCCGTGTTAGTTGTGGCTCCCTTGCCTTTCACTTTGGACTGATCCCTGATATATTTCACAGCCTTTTCGTAGGTGTTCACCTGTTTAACCAGCATATTGGAAGCGATAGCCTCCACAAAATTGCGGTTCATTCGCTGTTCTCCACCTGAGGCTACCATAGTCATTAAATAATGAATAAGTACATTGATTACTTCACCGCTTAGCTTATAGTTCAAATCTATTTTCTCGAACATATCCATCAAATGACTGGGTACTGCACCTGGGAAAAAGGTTTGAAGCAGCCGCGTATAAGGTTCGTTCCGCAGCATCATATTATATTGGTGAATGTCACATTTGGACAAAAATTGTGGTGGTACTTCTACATAATACTCCATCTCTACAGATTGCTCCGGTGGTGCTATAGAATCATCATTCTCTTCAGAGGCACTGGAACGAATGGAAACAACCTTAGCAGCAGCAATTTCACGCTTTTCTTGTCGTTTCATATCCTGCCTGAAATGCTGGCTCGCTTTATATTGCAGTGCATCCAGTATTACTTCGCCTTCCGGTGAGAACACGCCATCCTCATCCAGCAGACGACATAAATCCTGTGGACTGAGTTCATACTTATGAGCTACATAGTTAATAACGCCCATTTGAGTATGGTCAAAACGCAGTTTTTCTACATGAGCCCGGTTCACGGACTCCCTTGGAAAACGCAAAATAATATCACTATATCCAATCGCTTGTTCTCCAGATTCACGCATGCCAGGCTGACGTACAGTGGCTACTTCTGCAAGTGCCTGCTCCAGTTCATAATCAATGACATGTGTATTAAGTTGAAAAATATCATAAAAAGGCACGGAGATATTCTCTTTGCCAATGGATCTGCGACTCCACTCTTCTGGCTCTCGATTCCAGAATTGTTCCCGTAAGGACAGCACAGCAAATTTGCCGATTTTATCGCGTAACAGCAACGTCAAATGCTGAGTTGCAAAAAAGTCAGCTGGCGATAGCGGCGGCATAAGCTCATATTCATATAAGTAATCGTCAGTTTCCGGTACATAGATTCGACAGGTCTGTAGCAGACCTACCGCTTCTAACCGGGAAGCCTGATCTATTAAATATTTGCGGCCTTTCTCATTCGGTTCAACGCCTAGCGTCATAAATAACCTGCGCTGTTGCTCCACTCCAGAATAGCCAATGCTATCTGCTGGCACATGTTCAACCAGCAAGCGATAGAAACTGATTGCAAAAGCTCCTACCATAGGCTGATACACAGAGCTAAGCATACGTCCATCTATAACACTAAGACCAAATTCGCGGGAAACGCAGTACCGATGATGTTCGGTGAAATGATGTAAGTTACTCATGCGCATCTACGGATACCCCCTTGTTTTCACGAATTCATACAGGATTCTATTCTATCATAAAAAACGTCGCCGGAAATGTAAATAAACTACCAATTCCGACTCTTTTCGCTATATAATCAGCTTTTTCTTACGAATATCTACCTCTATTAAACAAGAAGAAACGGCTTCGCTGTCCTCTGAGAGAGGAAGGTTCCGTTTCTCGCTGAATTTCAAAATTGATTCTCGACTCTCACATCAGAGCCGCAGGTCTTCCAATTAAATCTTTAAAACATCTTGTAACCGCCAAAGCGCACTTTTTGAATGGTCCATCCACTCAATATAGCACCTGCAAGACCAGCGACACCAGTTAAGTAATCAACAAAGTGGAAACTGGAAAGATGCTCCCAGAGCGACATCGCGCTTCTATCCCAAATAGAATAGACTACGACGGGCAGAATAATAAGTACGAATAGATAAGCGGGAAACCAGGTTGTCTTCATTAACATGTTAAGAATAAATCCAATACCAAACATCATCACAAAGAATAAAACGGTTAGGATAAACACTGGAATAAACCCCATCTTACCGTCACTACCCCTTTCTATAAAGAAGCGCACATCTTATACGAACTAGTAGTAAGTTTACTAGAAAAAATGTCACGAAGCAATGAACTTTATTCAAAATTAGGTCTAATACTCTTACAACTGAATGTCATCATTTGCTCTAAGCAACTTGATTGCGATACAATGCATATAGATTAATAAATCATACATAGTCTATGATGCAGGAGCTTCGTAGCTAGTTTTACGCGACGTTATTTCAAGCGGAGCCTATGCTTCGTAAAACATTTAAGGAGTGAGATCATGAACGAAGCCGCTATGACACTGGAAGGCTGGTATGCATTGCATGACTTCCGCTCACTGAACTGGATCGCATGGACGGCAGCAGATGATGAAGAACGTGCCGTTGCTCTCGAAGAACTACACGCTTTTATGCAAGAATGGAGTCCTGTCGAAGAAGCCAAACAAGGCAGCTCCGCGGTATATTCCATCATTGGCCAGAAGGCCGATTTCGTAATGATGTTCTTGCGCGAAAGCTTGGAAGATCTGAACCAGCTTGAGACGGCCTTTAACAAAATCGCTTTTGCTCAATATACAACTAAAGCCTATTCCTACGTAAGTATTGTTGAATTAAGCAATTACCTTGCGGGGGGCAGCGACGGCAGTGATCCTATGCAGAATCCACATGTTATCGCACGTCTAAAACCTGTTTTGCCGCAAGCGAAGCATATTTGCTTCTATCCAATGAACAAGAAACGCGAGCTCGCCGATAACTGGTATATGCTTGATATGGATAAACGTCGGGAGCTGATGGCTTCTCACGGATTAATCGGGCGTGGTTATGCTGGTAAGGTGAAGCAGATTATCACCGGCTCCGTAGGTTTTGATGATTGGGAATGGGGCGTAACCCTGTTCGCTGAAGATCCGCTGCAATTCAAGAAGTTGGTCTACGAAATGCGCTTTGACGAAGTCAGTGCTCGCTACGGCGAATTCGGACCTTTCTATGTCGGCAACCTGCTGACTGAGGATTCTTTCGAGGAAATGCTTAAATTGTAATAGTAATAACAAAAAGGGTGAGTCTCCAGATCTTTATGGAGACTCACCCTTTTTAAAATGCTATAACGAAGTTCCTGCTTCCTCATCCTCTTCGCTGTCATCTTCATCATCACGCAGACTTTCCAAATATTCAGCTGTAGCCCGGTCACGTGCTCGCCCTTTTTCCTTTAAGCGTTCAATGCCAGGGAGAATGAGCAGATCAATTTCCTTTTGAACAACATACGCTAGATCGTACTGATTCTGATCCTCCAGATAAGATCCAACCCCAATCAGTCCGTTATATCGGTCCAATTCTTCTCGGGTCAGCAATCCACGCACCTGCACGCTGCAGTGACGCATCTTATAAGAATCTTCCTTTTTTCAGAACCAGCGGAANNAAATAGCGCATATCCACAACTTTTTTCAATTGAGCTGCAGTCCAGCCCTTGTAAGTTTTGCTGCCAACTACAGCAATCCCTTGACCTTTACCTAGAGAAGCTACTGTTCCTTTATTGCTGAATGCGAATTTCTTTGGTTGTTGATTACGGATCGCAGCCACCAAATTATGAGCACAGCACTCTCCCTGTTGCATAGCAATTTGTGCCGTTGGCGGGTAAGGACGCCCTTCCGGGTTAATCATCAAGGAGCCGTCTCCAATAATGAAGATATTGTCTTGGCCTGGTGCACGTAAGTATTCATCTACTTTTACACGTCCACGCATAGCTTCAAATCCTGCAGCTTCAATCAGACGATTTCCCCGAATTCCGCCTGTCCAGACAATTGTAGAAGCCTTAATCTCTTCGCCTGATGCCAGAATTACACCGTTTGGAAGACATTCCTTGATCGCAACGCCCATCTTGAATGTAACACCCTTCT
>DOJM01000506.1:47990-56782 GCA_003529225.1 Paenibacillus sp. | reverse complement strand
ATTGTCTTTGTAGTGATCCCAGTGCCCGGATTGCTCCCAAAGCCGATTGTTCATCATCAGTGGTGTACGAACTTCATCGTAATCTCTCTGTCTTTGTAATTCACGTGCGAAATTCTCAAGCTCTGTACGGATAGTCATCCCCTTGGGAAGATAGAAGGGCATACCTGGAGCTTCTTCAGAGAACATAAACAATTCCAGTTCCTTACCGAGCTTACGGTGGTCACGCTTTTTAGCTTCTTCAAGAAAGAGTAAGTGCTCTTCAAGTTGAGCTTTCTTAGGAAAAGCAGTTCCGTAAATACGTTGCAGCATTTTATTATTGGAATCTCCACGCCAGTAGGCACCTGCTACATTCAACAGCTTAAAAGCCTTGACCNNGTGGGCCTCGACAGAGATCCGAGAATTCACCTTGATCATAAATAGATAATACTGTGTCTTCCGGTAGATCACGGATAAGCTCCAGCTTTAAGGGCTCATTCATCGCTTCAAAAAGCTTGATTGCTTCAGCGCGGGGAACGACACGGCGGACAATCGGATGATTCTCATGAATAATTCTCGCCATCTCTTGTTCGATTGCAACAAGATCATCCATGGATAAAGGTGTTTCTATATCAATGTCATAATAGAAGCCATCTTCGATTACTGGCCCTATGCCGAGCTGGACACCCTTATCTCCATATATACGTTTTATGGCCTGCGCCATGATATGTGCTGTACTGTGTCTATAAATTTCCAAGCCTTCTTTGCTATCCAACGTAACAATNNGCTGGCAATCATGTTCGATCGCTTGGTTTAGATCAACGGATCTTCCATCGATTATTCCAGCTACAGCACTTTTTTTCAGACTGGTACTTATGGCACCTGCTGCTTCTTTAATCGTCGTTCCTTGCAGTACCTCTCTAATTGTTCCGTTTTGCAGTGTTACCTTGATCTCCATGATTGTTAGCCTCCATTTCTCAAAAATTGTTAGTGGTGAACGCAAAAAAACGCATCTCTCCCAGAAAGGGACGAGTGCGTTCAGCTCGTGGTTCCACCCTAATTCGACCTATCACAAGGATAGGACCTCATTGGTATCCTTTAACGTGGATAAGTCGGTGCCACATACTACCGCAAAATTTAGATCTACGGATTCAGCGCCACGGCTACAAAGGGGTAACTTCACAATCGTTTACTGGAGAAGCTTTCAGCCTGGACCTCTCTCTCTGGACAGTTCGTATAGGAAATCATGTCTTTGATCATTGCCATATGATGTTGCTCGTTCATAGTACTCAATTGCACCCCAAAAAGTCAAGAGGCAAGAAACCAGAAATTCAGATCTCTTTTATTGCAGTCACCATTTGTGTATTGGCGAAGGAGATGAAGAACTCATTGGCGAATGTATGATATCAACCTATTTTAAGGAGGTTTGATATGCAGATTCTCGCTATGTTGACGATGCTAATCGACCATATGGGCTATATCTTTTTTCCAGAGGATATTGCTTGGAGATATGTAGGAAGAATAGCCTTTCCAATCTACTGTTACGGGCTTGTGCAGGGTCATATCCATACATCATCCAGACCGAAATATTTGTTCAGGCTGCTCTTAATCGCTATTATTGCTCAGATTCCATATAATTTAGCGATTAATCCTGGTGGATGGAATGTGGTGTTTACACTTTTGTTATCCGCAATCGTATTGGTTATTTTGGATAAACTTCCTACGCCATGGCTTGGTATTCCTGTCGTCATTGCAGCTATCGCGTTCATGGATTATTTCCCAATAGATTATAATGCGTATGGCCTGCTGTTAGTATTGATATTCCGTTATACGAAGTCATACTGGCTTGTTGTAGCACATTTGGCACTAAATCTGTTCTACATGTTCTATAACTATTGGAGTGTGCAAATGCTTAGTATTTTACCGACACTACTGATTNNCTTTGACGCCTGCGCTTTGGGGATATTTAGAGCGTCACCGGGTGCCACGTTGGGTGTGGTGGTCTTTTTACCCTGCGCATTTACTGATTTTGGCAATATTCAGAGGCATAATTTACAATGAATGGGTTTCTATCGAATGGCGAACTTTGATGAATTTATAATTTTTTACAATAAGTAATACTTTGATTTACAAATGTTACCTTAGCTGAGATAATGGATTGATTTCAAAAAAAATTCTTAATAAAGGAGACTTGCTATGAGAAGAGTAATAGCTAGAACAAAATGGTTTATTCCTTTTGTTGCACTGCTGCTTGTTCTGGCCGGTTGTCAATCGGTTGGAGGTTTCGATGTCAATAAGGCATTGATCGGGGATGTCGATGTTAAATCATCAGAATCCAGCATGACGTTTTCTATGAACGCTGAACCTTCAGAAGGAATTAGCGCAGAAGATAAGGAAATGGTCGATCTAATAAATTCTTTTTCCCTGAGTATTAGCAATGCAAAGTTACAAGAGAATGGTAATGTATCTGCCAATGGAACGATAGGCTATAAAAAATTGAATATTCCATTCTCATTGTTTATGGACAAACAAACTTTAGTCTTTACTGTTGAAGGAGCAAAACAACCGTTTTACTTCCCGGTTCAAGGTTATGATGAGGTCTTTGCTGAAGTTGGATTGGATCTGACTAAAGCTGAGGATCTTAGTAAGCTGCTAACGAAGTTTGTGGTAAAGAATCTTCCTAATCCAAGCGCAATTAGCGTAACACCCGTTAGTGAGGCTGTGTATGGTCAGCAGGTGAATATGACGAAGTTACATACCGAAGTGACGGGTGATGAGCTTCCAGCATTGTTAAAAGGATTCCTGAAATCGATCTCTAAAGATACGGAAGGCTTTACAGAATTGGTAGGTGGTCTATATGACTATCTGTACCCAGTGATCAAAGTTATGGACGAAGAAGGATCCGGTGATTTACAAGATTTTGGTTTTGGTGAAATTCCTCTGGATGATAAAGAAGCTGTTGTAACCGTACTGCATGATGCTGCGAAATTGGCTGTGGATGCGTTACTGCTGGTATATGACAATCAACTGGACAGTCTCTACAAATCTACCCCTGAGCTTAAGACGGTTCTGAGTAAGGATACTAAGCTTGCTGTCGACATTTTTGTAGACAGTGGACTACATGTTCGTAAACAGAATGTTGATCTGAAAGTGGCGCTTCCAGGTACTGAAGATATGCCATTAAAGAGTTTCTCTCTTAAGGCTTCCAGTCAGATTTGGAACATTGGTGGTGCTGTAACGGCAGATCCAATCAGTACTAAAGGAGCACTTGATGTTTCTTCCGGTTATCTGACTCCTGCAGAGACTTTGAACAATTTTGATCCGAATTCTAATGTTTATCGTATATTGAAAGACGATCTTGGTATCACCAAGAGAACGATTGTCATCGAGCCAGACGACGAATATTATTATCCGATCGTTGACAATAATACGACGTACATTCCTCTGCGGTATTTGGCAGAAGATTTAGATGCTACCGTGGAATGGGATACAGTCAATCGTGCCATTGTCGTAACGGATGGTGTGTACGGTGATAAGCTGGTATTCAAAATCGGTTCTCCCGAAGCATTGATTAACGGTGAAAAAGTGAAGCTTGCTGAGCCTGTATTTGTTGACGAATATGGTGATGCCTATGTATCGCTGCGTCTGCTTGCTGAAGCACTTCATGCTACTGTGTATGTAGATGAAGATGGTTGGATTACTATTACACGTAAATAGTTAGTTCGATCCTCATTGGTTAAATAACATAAACACACCCAGCTTCTAACTTCGCAGAAATGCGAGTGGAGCTGGGTTTTTCATATGAAATATGGCATCCATTTATTGCTTCGTTAAAACCACCTCTAGGTCGACATTACTTAACGCTTTTTCTTCAGCCATACTTTGGACATACCCTCCCAAGAAACCGTCCTGCTGTTCCTCCCAAAGCTTGTAGCCAGGCAACGCTTTAATATCCTTAGCAAAGGTACCCGCAGTTCCTGCGAAGTATCGTACATTCAGCTTGGACATTACCTTCGCCATGGATTCTTTTTCAGACTCCGTTAAAGGACTTTCCTTAAGACTATCCATAGCTTTGTTATAGGAGTTAGTAGCAAAGGCTTCTTCGGCATATGCCTTGAAGTTTAAAAGATTGTGATCTGTAATCTGGTTAGCTTCAGCCCAACCTTCTACGTTCAAAGATGCTGTTTTATAATTTACGCTTCGCGAGACGGGATCGAAGATCATGGCACCATATTGATGCGGATTGACGGCCATCGCACTCGTAGCGATATCATAGATTGGCATTTGTGCTGGATCTACTTGAATGTCCTGCATATGAATATGTCCTGAGAGAACTAGATTAAGTCCATTCTTCCGTAAGGATTTTATAGCTTCCTGGCTGTTATTAAGCTTGAAGCCTGAAACAGACATAGAAGTGTGACTTAATAAATTATGATGCATCACTGTGATCACAGAAGCGTGCACTTTGGCTGCAAGCTTAACGGATTCATCCATCCATGAAAGAGTAGAGGGAGCAATACGCCCATCCGTCTGAGGAAACCCGTACTTCTGATTATTAAGATATTGGCTGCTGTCTATCATGAGAATCCATAAGTTGGGGGCAGCCTTGACGATATAGCTTAGTGATTCCTTATCACGTGCTACAGCTTCTTTGTAGCCGAAATCCGCATACATTTTGACGAAGTCTTTATCTGTAATTGAATCCGTAAGGAGCTGTTTATCACCACTGAAGGATCTAGCCCAAGGATTAAATAAGTCGTGATTGCCTGGAATGACATAAACAGAGGTTCCTTGTTGTTCAATTCGCTTTAAATTTTCGGTTAACTTTTGATGGCTGCTGCGTTCTCCATTATTAGTTAAATCGCCACTGAGGATGATAAACGCAGGCTTTTTCTGTTCAGCGTCATAGACCAAAGCTTCAGCCATTTCATCACTGTAGGGCAGCATTTTTCCATCACCCCCAGTGACATAAGTTTGAAAAGCCTGTCCACCATCCTGAAGATCCTTATCCAAAAAGTGAGTATCTGTGGCGACCCAGAAAGATACAGGTTTAAGTTTAGCTTGATCAAGCTCTACAGCGTTTAAATTAGACGATTTTGTGTCTTTGCAGCCAGTAAGTGCCAAGCTAACGGAGAGGAGCACTATACAAGAGAATATGACCGTTTTTTTATATAGAATGAGAACTTTATCAGTTGAAAAATTCATTTATATAACCTTCCTTCTGTACTTTTGCTGCACTATTGTAGCTTATTTTTAGTCGAAATGTATATCGGAAAAGTGAAGGGGAGATGTTACTTACCGGGAGACTTATATATCCTACAAAATAAGTTGTGAATAAATGTTGTGTTTTCAGAAAAAAGGTGATAAGATGTACAAAAGTAAGTTACTTAAATAAATGGAGGTAGTTATTTTATGTCTAACAATTTTTTTGAAGCAGTTAAAGGAAGACGTTCCANNAGCCGATGCTCAAATTATTGAAATCGTTGAGCAAGCAGTTTTGCATAGCCCAACTTCATTCAACTCCCAAAGCTCCAGAGCGGTTGTTCTTTTAGGTGAACAGCAGGATAAATTATGGAATATCACTACAGAAACATTGCGCAAGATCGTTCCAGCTGAACAATTTGAAGGAACAGCGCAAAAATTAGCATCTTTCAAAGCAGGTTACGGTTCCGTATTGTTCTTTGAAGATCAAGCGGTAGTGAAGAACCTTCAAGAAAACTTCGCATTGTATGCCGAAAACTTCCCAGTTTGGTCTAACCAATCTTCAGGTATTCTGCAATTTGTAGTATGGACTGCACTTTCTGAAGCAGGATTAGGAGCATCCCTNNCCACTGATTGATGACGAAGTGAAAGAAGCATGGGGCATCCCGCAAGAATGGAAACTGATTGCTCAAATGCCATTTGGTAAGACAGTAACTCCAGCAGGTGAGAAACAATTCCAACCGGTTGAAGATCGCGTAAAAGTCTTTAAATAAGCTTAAAAGAATGTTTATAACCTCCTAGACCAGGCTAATTAATTATATAGTCAGGTTAAGGAGGTTTTTTGTATGCCGTGGAACAAAGAAGATTATCCAGATTCACTCAAGAACTTCACTGCACCTATTCGTAATAAGGCGATTGATATTGCTAATGCACTGCTAGAAGACGGATATGAAGAGGGAAGGGCGATCTCTATTGCTACCGCACAAGCGAAAGAGTGGGGAGAGAACCGTGATAAGCAGATCCGTAAAAAAGGACATTAATTAGCAGCTCGAAAATAGGTACAAAAAAAGCAGGACAGCGTCTAGTGACGCTTGTCCTGCTTTTTTACGGTCGTATTATTTAGCGGATTCAGTTCCTGCTTCTGCGNNATCCGACAACCAAGTGGTGGAAAGAGTGGAAACCTTCTGAGACACAAGCGTCTTTTTGATTTCATCTTTCTTTTCTTCCAAGGTGTAGTTTTTAGCGTCTTTATGGTCGGTAACTTTAATGATGTGATAACCGTAATCGGATTTGACAGCACCGCTTGTTTCCCCAACTTTAAGCTTAAAGGCTACANNACATCGGAGAATTCAGCAACCATGTCTCCACGTTTGAAGAAGTTTAGATCTCCGCCATTAGCTTTGGAACCAGTGTCTGAAGATTTTTCTTTAGCAAGTTCAGCGAAATCTGCTCCATCTTTCAATTGCTTCAGAATTGCATCCGCTTCTTCTTTAGTCTTAACGAGAATGTGGGAAGCGCGAACTTGTTCTTCTTCATTGAAAGTAGCTTTATTTGCTTCATAGTAGTCTTTGATTTCTTGATCCGTTATAGTCACTTGCGGCTCAAGAATCTTACGCAGTTTTACTTGCAGTGGCATTTGTTTCTTCAAGTCATCAACGGTCATTGAGCTTTGTTGCAATGCAGCATTAAATGCATCTTCTCCGCCGAGTTGTGCTTTAAGGTTTTCTAATTCAGTATTGATGTCTTCATCAGTAACAGTTACGTTAGCTTTTTTAGCTTCTTGATCAACGAGTTCTGTAGTAATCATAGCTTGCAGCGTGCTTTCTCCGCCTGCTTCAATCAATTTATCATAAAGCTGTTCTTTAGTAATGTTAGTTCCGTTAACGCTAGCAACAGCTGTGCTGTCGTCCTTTTGGAATGGAGGCTTAATCAGGACAATGATGAGGGCCGCAGCCAGAACCACAGAGGCAATCATCCAGCCTTTGTTACCTTTAGGAGTAACTGGTGGAGCAGGTGGCGTCGTATTATTGTTACTGCTGACTTTATTCATTACTGGAATACTTTCCTCTTTTGTTGTACTCACAGGTTCTTCAGCAGCTACGACCTCCACTTCATTTACTTCATTGGTATTCTCGGTAGTGTTCAATTCTTCTTCCGGAGTACCGTTGTTTTCTAAGTTCTCATTTCCATTCAGATCTTTTTTGTCCATTATTAGTAATGACTCCCTTCAATATAGGTGTTGCTTGTCTATTTACAACTTTAACAGAAATCCTGATCCTAAACCTTAAGAAAGTATAAAAAAAGATTGGATCTTTTTAAGTTTCTATTAATAAAAAGCAAAAAGCCGGAAAGGGCATCGTTAACATGCCCTTCCGGCTTATGGGAATAAGATGTTTACTTCAGTCCTTTCAATAGATGACGAATACTTTCCTGTTTCCGTCTTGGGACCCGTACGTTTTTAGCGAATAGACCCTTTTCTCCGAAATAAATGCAGTCATCTTCGATAGAACTGATCTTGTTCAGATTGACATAACAGCCACCGTACACATGATAGTAAGTTGAATTGGATAACAATCGTTTTAATTGCTCGGCAGTCATTCTCTTTTTTATGTTGTAGTTTCTGCCGTGAAAAATGACCAAATCATGGTCCCCGACCTTAAAGAACAGAATGTCTGTTTCCACCTCGAAGTCCTCGTATACATTTCTGGCTTCCAGCAGGATGCTACTCATTCATGTTCCCCCTTTATACTTAGTAAAAGACTAATGTTAGCGCTTTCATTATAGCACAATCCCTAATCGTTGAAAAGCCTTATTTTTGAACTATTTGTCACACTTTTTACTTTATAGTTTGTCTTTAACGTTTAAAAATTGTAAATTATATAATAGCAATACTTTGGAGGAGGATGTAAAGATGGAAAAGCAGACTAAGTTATTGCTGTTTACGGGTTCCTATGCAAGTGCCACGGAAAGCGGTGTGCAGGTATTTGAGTTCGACGGCGAAGCAGGAGGTACGTTAAAGCTAATCGACTCGGTTCAGGGCCTAACTAACCCGACCTTTGTGAATGTAGATGCTTCAGCCCTGCGTTTATATGCCATAGGAGAAAAGCTAAATGGTGAGGGTGGAAAAGAAGGCGAAGTCGTTACCTTTGCTATCGATGCTAAGCGTGGGAAATTGAGTGAATTGAACCGTATAGCCTCAATGCCTGCATCAGGTAATGGTCAAACGACCACATGCCATATTTCTAGAGATCTAAACAATGAATACATTATTGTATGTAGTTATCATGGTGGCAGTGTAGGCTTGATCNNACTAATCAACTGGCAGATATCGCGATTCATTCCGGTCATGGTCACCATCCTGAACGTCAGGATCGCCCGCATCCCCATTCGGCTATTTTCAGTCCGGACGGACAGTATCTGTTTGTTTCTGATCTTGGGCTTGATATTATTCGGTCCTATAGAATCAATAGAGACTTGAACAAACTAGAAGTTCACGGAGATACTGCGCTTCATCCAGGGGCGGGACCTCGTCATTTTACTTTTCATCCAGATGGAAAGTCTGCTTATGTTATAAACGAGGTGGATTCCACGATAACATCGTTTACATATGACAG
>DOJM01000506.1:43289-47937 GCA_003529225.1 Paenibacillus sp. | reverse complement strand
ATAGATACAGTTCCAACTTTGCCTGAGGATTTTCAGGAAGAGAATACTTGCGCCGAAATTGCTACTTCAAAAGATGGAAGATATCTTTACGCTTCTAACCGTGGAGCGGATAACATCGCAGTGTTTGCAGTGGATAACGCTACTGCCAAGCTTACACTAATTGAGTATGTATCTACTCGTGGAGGCCATCCACGACACTTCTCATTAACTCCGGATGGGGCTTATCTTATTGTTGCAAATCGTGACGCTAATAACCTGGTTGTGTTCTCTATTGAAGAGACCAGTGGTCGTCTCGTCTTTACTGGAAATACGGCCGGGGTATCCAAGCCGGTGTGTGTGAAGCCTGTGATTTTCCCTGTATAAAAGAAACTCGTTTTGAAGAGTGAATAAGACAATTTAAGAAAATAATAAAGGGAACACCGGAGATGTAGTCCGGTGTTCCCTTTATTATTGAAAATAGGATGAAGAAGTTTAATGAAAGTGTGAACTATTTGAGTGAGACGGGCTTAAGAGGTACAATAGTGGATACTGCAGATTTGAAGAGCACATTCTGTCTGCCATCACCTTGACCCTGTAAAGTGATTGTGAATGCATCATACGAGGTTACGACGCCTTGCATTTTTACACCATTTGTTGTAAAAATCGTCACGGGCACCTTTGTGGAAATAAACTGGTTCAACAAACGTTCCTGCAATTTTAGACTCTCCACTTTGGCAGCACTCCATCTTTTTGTATATTTATTTCTCTATAATTATAGCACGGGTTATAGCTTCTCAGGAAATGTGATCGACAGGCACAAAATTAGACACGGAGGTATTTATGCTTTATTATCAGAACTGGTCTAGAAGTTTTCGTTATTTTATAGGGTTTGCTGCTTGTTTCGTCGTTATTGCGATTCTAGTTCATATGAATAAGGTATCATCATTTGATAACTATATGATTCATTTTGTTCAATCCGCTGAATCACCTGGACTGACCACATTCGCCAATGGATTATCTCTGATTGGTTCCTCCAAGGTAGCAATTGGCATATCTATCGGCACGATGGCACTGCTGTATTTTCTGCTGAAACATCGGCTTGAGCTAATTCTGTTCCTATGGGTTGGACTAGGCTCACAGCTATTGAATACACTTATGAAGTTATGGTTTCAAAGGGAGCGTCCTAATTTCCATCGTATTGTCCAAGAGCTCGGTTATAGTTTCCCTAGTGGACATTCCATGGCAGCCTTCTCCCTGTATGGGGTAATTGCCTATTTACTGTGGCGTCACTTGCCGCGAAGAAGTGAAAGAATCCTGTTAATAATGTTTGCGGTATTCATGACTGTGGGCATTGGCTGGAGTCGTATTTACCTGGGAGTTCATTATCCTAGTGACGTAATTGGCGGTTTTGCCGCAAGTGGCGCGTGGCTGATGTTATCCATCAGTCTATTTGAAGCCTATAAAAAACGGATATCCTCATAAGAAATGAAGATACCCGTCTTTGTGGGGATATTTTAAAATATAAGAATATATATGTTTCACGCTATACCATCCTTATATTTCTCGCATAAACGCTTACCGTCAATAGGACACCGAAGGCGTTTTTGCTTGAGGGTTCATCACATGATGTTCCGAAGATTTATGATCTTGGAAATGACCCATTTTGCTTATTTTTTTCTTCAGCATAGACGGAAGTCCAACCTTTAGCTTTTGAGCTTCGTCTTTTGTTAGACGTCCCTCGCTGAGGGCTTGATCCAGCCGCTTACTTGCGGATTCGCTGAGCTTTTGAATATATTGATCTTCTGTCCAGCCTTTCTTCTCAAGGGCAAGCTCTGGGAGGGTTTTGCCTGTTTTAAGGCTATTGATTAGCTCCGTACGATCCATCTCAAGCAGCTTGGCGGTTTCGAATATAATGAAATGTCCGCCGGCTCTGAATTTCCCGTCTTTCCCTGATGGGGGTCTATGACCTTTTTCCAAAGGCCCAGGATCAGGTGCAGTGGAGGTTACATTCTCAGCTGACACGCTCCGAATAGGAGCAAGTGCTGGAGACAGACTGAGGAAAAGAACAGCTGTGATGGTCACTAATTTTTTGATGTTGTTATTCATTCACTCACCTCGTAAGTTATATGTGATAGGTATTTACTTGAATTAGTATTCCCTGAAAGCTGAAAGAATCATAAGCGAGAGCTTAAATGATCATAAAATTCATCAACTCTAGGCTTGGGTTATTAGAGGAATGAGGGATTCGTAGATGTCCATATTGCAGAGTGGGCCAATTTTTAGGGGGGATATTTTTGNNGCTCGCATATTTAAAACAGGAATGGCAGTCACACTTGCCTTGTATTTAGCCGAACTGCTACATTTTCCATCTTCTGTGGGCGCTGCGATTGCAGCAATTTTCGCTATGCAGCCATCTATTTATCGCTCTTGGCGTTATTTTCTTGATCAGCTGACAACGACTACAATGGGCGCGGTACTCGCTCTTCTGGGAGGAATGCTGTTATCCAATAGTCCAATTGCGGTTGGGTTGGTCTGCATTCTTGTCATTATGATTAGTATGAAAATTAACCGAGCGGATACTATTAGCCTGACACTCGTCACTGTTATAACAGTGATGGAGGCTTCTGGAGAATGGCAGTTCGCGCTGAATCGTTTCTTATTAACATTGACAGGGATTGTTTCTGCTTTTCTAATCAATATTATAGTAGTTCCTCCGAAACCACGGAAGCAGTACATCAAGCAAATCGAGAACGTCTTTGCCAGCCTTTCCTTGCTGCTAAGAACGGCTGTATCTCATGAAATGAAGGAAAGTGTGTTTCGTGATGAAAAACTTGCACTGGAGTCATCTATTAAATCTTTAGCGGATAAGTACGCTTTGTTTGAGGAGGAGCAGAAACAGCTGAAGAGGGCGAAGTACAGTCAGACTCGACAAATGGTTGTCTATAAGAACCTGTTATCTTCTTTGCAAAAAGGCTTCGATGTTCTTGAGGCTGTGGATCGGCATTATTTTCAAGCGGATCGAAGCGAAGAGACAGATGCATTGTTTGACAGTCATTTGGAGCAGTTAATCAAATATCATCAACTGATCTTGCTGAAATTTGAAGATAAACTAAAACCAAACACCAATGAATCGGAACCCTTGGCAGACGAGAATGATGGATTTTTGAATTCAACGATCCTGGGGTATAATGCGGAGAAAATAGGTCAACTGCGATTGTATGTTGTAGCCGCAGCTATTTACGATTACGGATATCAATTAGAACGGCTTGATAAAGTGGCAGATCAGATGAATCGTATAGCGACTGATGAAAAAGAAACGGATCGTGAAGCTTAAAACATAGCCTTGTGATGTGCAACATATAAGCTTAAGGATTCATCTATTAAGAGTATCCTCACTTGAAATATCAACCTTCCAAAGGGGATGAAATGTAGTGGAGAATCATGAAATTGAATGGAAAGAGGAACAGCAGCGGGTTGATGGAGTGACTAAGCTTTTGTCTGCCCATATCCGGCGATTATCTGAGGAACTCGGACTCCATCNNTCAGTAGTCCAGATGATTTAGGGGAAACTTCAACAAGTCTGCGCCAACAATCCCAAATCTTGAATGAACGTGAACGCCATCATTTACAGTCGAGCAAGGCTCTAAAAAAATATAAAAAGCTACTCGTCTCTCCTTACTTTGGGCGTATTGACTTTACAGAAGCACCAAATGGAGAAACGGAAAAGATTTATCTGGGGATTGGGTCCTTGATGGAGGATGATGGCACCTTCTTGATCTATGCNNTATTATGACGGTGCTCCTGGCCCGGCAGCTTATGAAACACCTGGTGGACTTGTTTCCGGTACAATGAATCTTAAACGTCAGTTCGTGATTTATGATGGTGTTATTGAAGTCATGTTTGATACTGGGGTAACGATCGGCGACGAGCTTTTGCAGCAAGTGCTAAGCCATAGTGCCGATGATCGAATGAAGAGTATTGTAGCTACTATCCAAAAAGAGCAAAATGCGATTATCCGTAACGACAAAAGCCGAATGCTGGTCGTTCAGGGTGCCGCGGGGAGCGGGAAAACCTCTGCGGCATTGCAGCGGGTAGCTTATCTTTTGTATAAATACCGTGAAGTTCTGCAAGCAGACCAGATGTTGTTGTTCTCGCCGAACCCGTTGTTTAATAGCTATGTTTCAACCGTGCTTCCAGAGCTAGGTGAAGAAAATATGCAACAAACCACTTTTCAGATGTATCTTGAGCATCGTTTAGGACATGAATTCCAGCTGGAAGATGTTTTTAGTCAGACAGAAAACCTATTAAATGCCCCTGATGGCCCTGATGTGGGTATACGCAGAGAAGGCATCGCTTATAAATCATCCGTACCTTTTCTCGATGTGATTCGTCGGTATGCTACGATGCTGGAACATGAGGGCATGCTGTTCAAGCCTTTAATGTTTCAAGGTAGAGCGATAGTAAGTAAAGAAGAAATGGAACGCCATTTCTATACCTATGATCCCACCATTAAGCTTGCGAACCGTGTAGATTTAATGACACGTTGGTTACTGAAGAAGATTGCTGATTTTAGTCATGAAGAAAGAAATGCTTCATGGGTTGAAGATCAAATTGAGCTATTGGACTCCAGTGATTACCATCGTGCATATCAGATGTTGCGACGGAAGAA
>DOJM01000506.1:39991-43232 GCA_003529225.1 Paenibacillus sp. | reverse complement strand
GTTAAGGGGTTGTACAGTACGCTGTTTACTGATCGTGAGCTTATGGAACGTCTAAATGGTGTTAATTCTCTGCCGGAAATCTGGGATGAGATCTGTGAGCAAACGCTAAAATCTATCGCAGTGAACGAGCTTGCCTACGAAGACGCTACACCATTCCTTTATTTGAAAGAGTTAAGCCAAGGCTTCCGTACCAATACGCTGATTCGTCATGTGATTGTGGATGAAGTTCAAGACTACTCACCTTTCCAATTGGAGTTCATGCGCCGTTTATTTCCAAGGGCTAAAATGACCGTATTGGGTGATTTGAATCAGGCGATTTATGCACAAGGTGAGGTGCTCGGTGAATTGTCTAGTTTGGTAAGCATTTATGGGGAAGAGAATACAGAAGTGATCTCGTTAACCCGNNTCGCTCCACTTTTGAGATTGTAGAATTTACGCGTTCAATGATTCCTGGAGGGGAACGAATTGTGCCGTTTAATCGACGAGGAGAAGAACCTCAGCTAAGTGTAGTGTCTAGCGAGGATGAGCTTCTGAATGCAGTTGAAATGGATATCCGGAATTTGCAATCCAAGGGGTATCATTATGTGGCTGTCATCTGTAAAACAGCAGAAGAAAGCGCAAGAGTTCATGATGAACTACATAGTAGGCTACCAGTAAGGCTTGTTACGAAAGAAACGCCGAATTTCCAGAAGGGAACATTGGTGTTACCTGCTTACTTAGCTAAAGGTGTGGAGTTTGATGCTGTTATCATCTACGATGGTTCAGCTGAACGATATGGCAGAGAAACTGAGCGTAAGCTGTTCTATACAGCTTGCACTCGGGCGATGCATTTGCTGCATATTTTTAGCCTAGGAGAACCAAACCGGTTTCTTCCATCTGTAAAAGCGAAGACCATGATTGCAAATTCGCTGTAAAGCCCAATCTTCTGATCATAAGAGCGTCCTTTCGCATTCGCGGGGGACGGTCTTTTTATATGTATGAATAAAGAGGGATGAACAAACCACAATATAGAGAGTCGCCGCAAACAATGACAAAGGTGGTCAGTTCATGAAGGAAAGAAAATGGGATCTGCTTGCACTGGCATCCATTCCGCTAATTATGACCCTCGGTAACTCCATGCTGCTCCCTATTTTGCCGCAGATTTCTAAAGAACTAGGCATTAGCTCTTTTCAGGTGAGTATGCTGATTACTGTTTATGGATTGATGGCTATCGTGATGATTCCTATTGCAGGGTACCTATCTGACGCTTATGGGCGGAAAAAGGTGATTCTTCCGAGTTTAATCATTGCTGCAATTGGCGGTGTCGTCTGCGTGGTAGCCGCTTGGTTTATGAAGGGGGTTAGCGCTTATTGGGTAATCATAGCGGGACGTCTGTTGCAAGGAGTCGGTGCAGCGGGTGCATTTCCAATTGTAATCCCCTTTGTAGGAGATTTGTTCAAGGAAGAAGAGGCTGTGAGCAAAAGTCTCGGCATCATTGAGACCTCCAATACTTTTGGCAAAGTTCTCAGTCCAATTCTTGGAGCTTATCTTGGAATCTGGCTATGGTTTGCTCCATTTATTGCAATTCCTGTTCTATGTTTAATTTCATTTTTTTTAGTTTTGTTCCTTGTTCGAAAGCCCGAGGCGAAGGATGAACCTGAGAAACAGGGGATTCGGGAGTTTTTATCTGGAATTGTGAGTGTTTTACGTAAAAAGGGACGTTGGTTGTATGCTATTTTTGCCATAGGCGGCATCTGTATGTTTGTAACCTTTGGCGTTCAATTCTATTTATCGGAAATGCTGGAATCTAAATTTAATATGCATGGGGCAATGAAGGGATTTGTGCTGGCGATACCGCTTGCCCTCTTATGTCTGGCGTCATATGGAACAGGGAAGATCATCGGCCAGAACAAAACGCTAATGAAATGGCTGGGCTTTGGAGGTATGGTTTTACTAACTGCAGCAATGATCTTTGCAGGGTTCAATAAAGGTATTTATTTCTTAGTCGGATTTATGGGCTTAGGCTGTGTTGGAATCGGGATTGTGCTTCCTTGTATGGATGCTTTAATCACGGAGGGAATTGAGAAGGAGAACAGCGGCACGATAACCGCTCTCTATAGCAGTATGAGGTTTATAGGAGTAGCTGCAGGACCGCCAGTGGTATCGCTGCTGTTAAGCAGTGGTCATTGGGTATTATTNNTTTGATGGCTACAGTCGGCGCGATTGGTGGTTTGCTGACCTTATTTGCAGTAACGCCAAGCAAGGGGAGCAATGGAGAATCTGGCGTGAAAGAAACGGGGCAGGCAAATCCGCACCTCTTGTCAAAGCGTGTTCGTCAGACCTCTGCAATGCCCTTAGATGGAAAAAAGAGCTATCCTTAAGCTGCGTTACCATAGCTTCCAGGATAGCCCTTTGATAAAAAGAATGAAAG
This sequence comes from Paenibacillus sp., assembly GCA_003529225.1. Classification (GTDB taxonomy): domain Bacteria; phylum Bacillota; class Bacilli; order Paenibacillales; family Paenibacillaceae; genus Paenibacillus_AQ; species Paenibacillus_AQ pseudetheri. The sequence continues at coordinate 40,822 of DOJM01000506.1, read as the reverse complement.
ACAATCTTATGCTTGTGGTACGGATTCCCAATCCTTCAGGAAGCGTTCGATACCGTTATCTGTCAGCGGATGCTTCCAGAGGGTAGGCAGGAGCGAACCTGGAATGGTAGCAATGTGAGCACCAGCAAGAGCGGCTTGCTCAACATGCGCAATGTTACGGATGGATGCTGCAATAATTTCGGAAGTCATACCGTAGTTGGTTAGGATGGTCTTCAGATCCTTGATCAGCTTCATTCCGTCAACACCGATATCATCCAGACGTCCTACGAAAGGAGAAATATAAGTTGCGCCTGCTTTTGCAGCCATCAAGCCTTGAGCCGCTGAGAAGACAAGCGTTACGTTAGTTTTGATACCTTTTTTAGTAAGCTCATAACAAGCTTCCAAGCCATCTTNNGCCCACTCAGCAATTTCGTATGCTTCTTTAAGCATTTCTTCTGCTGTAAGTCCGATTACTTCTGCGCTTACTGGACCAGGAACGATTGCTACGATTTCTTTGATAACATCTTTAAACAATCTTCCTTCTTTAGCTGTGAGCGACGGGTTAGTCGTTACGCCATCCACTAATCCGAGGCGAGTAATACGTTTGATCTCTTCAATATTTCCGGTGTCCAAGAAAAACTTCATTTTAAGTTTCCTCCCTTGATTTCCATATGGATTGACAAACAATATTCATATTTTCATTATGAGACATGTCAAACGAAGTTTCAACTGTTATTTTGATTATTTCAAAATAACTTTATAGATTGAATATCGCTTATACTTGTTAAAGTGCAGATAATATAGGATTGGTCTATGCAGTTATCCATGATAATATATAATCGGTATTGTTAT
>DOJM01000506.1:33066-39935 GCA_003529225.1 Paenibacillus sp. | reverse complement strand
CTACCAGAACAGCAAATTGGTATCTAATCAGAAAAAGTCAGGAACTTTATCACGCAATCCTGCACTAATGTATTCTATCTTTGACCAATCTTGCACTTTTAGTGTAGAAGATCCAGACGTAATTCCTTTAGTTCAATACACAGTTTTTGTGGAGTCCAGCGGGCAGGCAGTTGTGAATAAGCCTTTAGCAATCATTAATCTATGTAGAGTTAGTGCGGGTAGAGGAGATCTAGTTCTTGCTGATGTCGAACGTCGTGTACTGGAGCACATTAAATTGGCAGCTCCCTCAGATGCATTCATTGAGCATAAAGCTTACTTACATAGGGCTGCTAACCACGCTGAAAAAGAGATGATCCTAAATTTAGAGGATGTAGTGAAATTACAATATACATAAGGCAGAATGAAGAATGTTGATTTTTTCGGCTGCAAGAAGGATAATACGAAGTTGGATACAAGAAAAGGGGAATTAAAGTGTTACCCGTAACGGAAGTGGATTTTGAAGTGGTTGATCCAGAGAACGCTGATTTAAGAGAGCTTATTACGTTTCTGGATGAGGAATTGAAGATGCGTTATCCTCATGAGACGATCTATGTTGTTGATTTCAAGGATCCCAAAGTAAAAGAAATGACTTTCGTAGTGGCCTACTTAAACGGAAAACCAGTGGGCTGTGGTGGGCTTCGTCCACTGGAGTATATCGGAATAGAGATTGCAACGATGGAGTTGAAGCGCTTTTATGTAGATTCTAGTTATCGTAAAATGGGCATAGCTACAAATATGCTGTTATTCCTTGAAGAACAAGCATTAGCGGCGGGGTTTAAGGAGATCCGATTGGAGACCGGAATTAAGCAGCCAGAAGCGATTGCGCTTTACGTCAAGCATGGCTACCAACCGATTGATTTGTTTGGACCCTATATAGGTGATCCGGATAGTCTCTGTTACGGCAAAATCTTGGATGCCGATGCTCTACCGGAGTTCTCCTGAATAATAGGTGATTTCAAGTTTACTATACATTTTTATAATAGATAACATGGGGGTATTAAAATGAGTATCAACGTTAAACAACTAGCAGCAGAAAAAGCAGTGGAATATGTAGAAGACGGAATGAATGTAGGTCTGGGTACGGGATCCACTGCCTACTGGGCGATCCGCAAGCTTGGTGAACGCGTCAGTGAAGGCTTGAAAATTACTGCAGTAGCTACTTCACGCGCTTCCGAAGAGCAAGCACGAGAGCTGGGGATTCCACTGGTAGCTTTTAGTGATATTGATAGTCTGGACCTAACCATTGACGGAGCAGACGAGCTAGACAGCAGTCTGCAACTAATTAAAGGCGGCGGCGGCGCTTTGCTTCGCGAGAAGATTGTAGCTAGTAATAGTACCCGAATGATTGTGATTGCTGATGAAGGTAAAGTTGTAAACACGCTAGGCAAATTTCCGTTGCCGGTGGAAATCGTTCCTTTCGCGTGGGAATGGACTGTGGCAGAGCTTGCCAAACTGGGTTGCCAACCTGAATTGCGTCGCAGTGGAGAAGAATTGTACAAGACGGATAACGGCAATTACATTGCGGACTGCCGATTTGAAGCGATAGAAGCTGCACCGAAGCTTGCGCTGACCATCCAAAGCATCCCGGGTGTTGTAGATCACGGCCTATTTATCGGAATTGCAGCGATGGCGATCGTTGGTAAACATGACGGAACTATCGAAATTATTGAAGCTCAACCTAAGAATTGATTAACCGCAGACCTAAAGAAACCAACCGTTCATGGCCGCTAAAAGGATTGACACGGGTAGTGCTAACTCTGTATAGTGCTACTGTTATCTATTGGATGTTTATCGGATTTGGACGTGAAGTACATACCGGAGGNNTCCTCTTCAGTATAATCTGGTTCCTTTTCGCACGGTGTCACTTTATTTCAACTTGGATAACGGTTTGTCACTTATCAATCGGCTAGTAAATCTGCTAGGCAATGTTGTAGTTTTTATTCCATTTGGTTTTCTTTCGCCATTAGTAAAGATACGTCCAGTTTCTTGGCTTAGGATCTCGCTATATACTGTCCCCTGTATACTGCTTTTGGAGTGCTTGCAAATGCTGCTGCATGTGGGAAGCTTCGATATTGATGATTTACTATTAAACATGCTGGGTGTGTGGACAGGTTACGGATTGTTTCGAGTGATTAGCTTTAGAAGGAACAAAGAAGGAGAAATGTGAAGAATGTTGATTGATCTTAAATCCCTCATTGGTACACCTGAGGTGAATGAGCTGATGACCTATGCGGTCATAGAAGATCTGAATGCTCTACAGCAGACTTCGTCTGAGTATAGCGAACAAGCCGGGCTAAAGTTATATGGCTGGGAAGAGGAAGAATTACTGCTTGGTCTTGTAGGCTTTGAAGAAACAGAAGATGGTTCTTTAGATATTCGGCATATTGCTATATTGCCAGAGAACAGAGGAAAAGGTTATGCACGGGGGATGATTCTGGAGCTGCTTTCTACGCGTCAGCCGCATTATCTGGTAGCTGAAACCGAGGATGAGATTGCTGCAGATTTCTACCGTAGTCTTGGGTTCATGGTGTACAGCCTCGGCGAAAATGCAGCAGGCATTGAAACGTTGAGATGTGTTTATGAAGTAGAAGAGATCGAGGATGAGGAATAAACAGTTTTTAGAAGACATACAATGGCAGGTCGAGATGAAATCTCGGCCTGTTTTTTTGTTGGGTATACCTTAAATTGTTCCTTAGAATTGTAAAGTTGACTTTTGAAAAAAATGGGATTATAGTTTGACAATGAAACTGTTCTACAGTTGAACTATATTTGGAGGTAGGAAGCTTTGGAAGATGAAGTTCAGCATTGGATTAACCGTTATATGGATGCTTATATGATGGTGACCCGACAAGTAGGCGCAAGAATTAAAGATAGCATTGCTGCAGATACAACGAATGATCAGTATCAAATTCTGCGTCTGATTAATGCTCAGGAACAATGTACGTCTACATATCTAGCAGAAACTTTTTGCGTGGGTAAAAGCTCCATTACAGCGATAATCAACAGACTGGTGCAAGCGGGCATTATCGAGCGAACCCGTGACGAGAATGATCGTCGTCAGGTGTATTTATCGATGTCTGAGCATGGAAAAAGCGTATTTGAAGCAGCTGAGTCGCAAGTACATGAAGTAGTGGCACCGTATTTGTTTCATTTTGAAAAGAAGGACATTGAGACGTTCATCATGATGTTTGAGAAACTGGCGAGTTTAATTCAGAATGATAATGGAGGGAAGAGCCAATGAAGACGATTCTAAAAGCAAGATGGGCGGTCATCGCAATCTGGCTCGCTGTAGCGGTCGTGCTAGTGATGACGGCCCCATCGTTCTCTGATCTTGTCCGTGAAAAGGGGCAGGTTACCGTTCCAGAGGGATACCCTTCATCAAGAGCAGCAGAAATCATGAAGGAAGCAGCAAGTGACAAAGGAGGCGAATTACTCCATCAAGTAGCCCTTGTGTTCAATAACCCGAAGGGAATCGGAGCAGAAGAAACCGTAAGTATTCAACAAGGCGTTGAGAAGCTGGCTGCGAATAAGGAAGCTCTGCAGTTAGATTCTATCACCGATCCTTTTTCACAAAGTGAGCTTAAAGATACACTGATTGCTAAAGATGGCAAGACCATTATGGTGGCGTTGTCCGTAAAAGGTGAAGGAGAGGCTGTTACTGCGCTGCCAGATAAAGTGGATGAGATGCTCTCGGGTGTTAAAGCAGATCATTATTTGACCAGTGAAGGTCTGATTACAGAGGATATGATCGCAAGCTCAGAAGCAGGGCTAAAGAAGTCGGAGTATATTACAGTTGTCTTTATCCTACTTATTCTATTCGTCGTGTTTCGTTCGTTCGTAGCGCCTTTTGTACCGCTACTGACAGTGGGTATCAGCTATATTATATCCCAATCTGTCGTGGCTTTTTTGGTGGATCGTTATGATTTTCCTTTATCTACCTTTACTCAAATCTTTATGGTTGCAGTCATGTTCGGGATTGGTACGGATTATTGTATTTTGCTGATCAGTCGTTTTAAAGAAGAAATGATGACCGCAGAAGATACCAAAAGCGCTATTATTGCCACGTATCGTAAAGCTGGAGGAACGGTTTTCTATTCGGGCTTAGCGGTGTTCGTAGGTTTTGTAGCGATTGGGTTATCGAAATTCATCCTTTATCGTTCAGCAGTAGCTGTTGCAGTTGGAATTGCAGTTATGCTATTGGCACTTGTGACGATTGTTCCTTTCTTTATGGCTGTTCTTGGTAAAAAACTATTCTGGCCTTCCCGTGGCAAGCTGGAGCACAGTGAGAGCCGTATTTGGGGATGGGCAGGTTCTTTTTCATTAAAAAGACCATGGGCCGCTCTTCTAATTGTTGCAGTAATCGTGGCCCCTTTCCTAGTGACCTATAGCGGTAAGCTGTCCTTTAACAGCTTGGAGGAAATTGGTTCGGAATATGCTTCGGTAAAAGGGTTTAATATTATTTCGGAGAGTTTCGGACCGGGTGAATCGATGCCTGGCAAGATCGTAATTAAGAATGATGATCGTATGGACAATTCTGAATACCTGGGACTTGCGGAGAAAATCAGCCGCGAGCTGGAAAAAGTGGATAGCGTAAAATCCGTTCGCAGCATGTCACGTCCAACAGGTGAGCTGATTAGTGATTTCTTGATTCCGAATCAGATCGGTACACTTTCTGATGGACTGGATCAGAGTAACGAAGGATTGACCAAGATTCAGACCGGCTTGTCTGAAGCAAGCAAACAGCTTAGCGATAATGCTCCTAAACTTACAGAGGCTGTTGCAGGGAGTGTTAAGTTGACAGAGGGCACAGCGGATCTCAAAGACGGAATCGTTGCTTTAGGCGCTGGTCTCACTCAAATTGAGAGCGGGATAAAGAGTGGCTCAGCGGGTGCAGGAGAGATCAAAGCTGGTCTTCAGCAGGCAGCAACAAGTGCTAAACAGTTAGCAGATGCAAATGCGAAGTTACTTGAGGGCTATAAAAAAATCGGTGGCGGCTTAACCCAGCTGGATGAAGGACTCGGGCAGCTTCCGAAGCAGCTACAAGGTGTTGCAGAGGCTTTAAAAGGACTGGACGGTTCCTTCGCCGGCCTTGAGAGCAGTTATCCGGAAATTGTTCAGGATGTAAATTATTTGACGATCAAAGGTACAGTAGCACAAAGTGGTACGGGTGCAGCGCAACTAGCAGCCGGTCTTGGCCAGGTTTCTGAACAGCTTAAAGGTGCAGCTACTGGCTTAAATGAGGCGAATGCCGGTTATGCCAAAGCTGCGGCTGGGCAAACCGCGCTTGCGCAAGGTTTAGCTAAGCTTGTAGCTGGAATCGGTCAACTGCAATCTGGACTCGATCAGGCGGCAGCAGGTCAAGGGCAGATCGTAGATAAGATTCCATCTATCACAAGTGGTCTTGATCAATTGCAAGGTGGACAGAAGCAGCTTGCGGATGGCTATGGTGAATTGACAGGGCAGATTGGAGCCTTAACCACTGGGCTAAGCGATAGTGCTGATGGATTGAAGCAAATTACAAACGGCCTAGGCTCGGCACAAGAATACTTAAATCAGATTCAAGCGGCTAAGGATGAAGAGCTGAGCGGATTCTTCGTACCAGCTGAGGCACTTAAAGCTGAAGGTATAAAGCAGGTATTTGATACGTACTTGTCTGATGACCGTAAGGTGATGACATTGGACGTGGTATTCACCGAGAATCCTTACAGCTCAGAGGCTATAGATAGTGTGGGTGATATTCAAGCAGCAGTAGATCGTGCAGTTAAAGGTACGAAGCTTGAAAATGCTGAAACAGCTATTAGCGGGGTTACAAGCAGCCAAAGTGATTTGCGGAACATTTCCAATGAAGACTATACGCGTACAGTAATCTTGATGCTGAGCGGTATTTTCATCATATTAGTGTTGCTGCTCCGTTCAATCGTAATGCCGATTTACCTTATTATTTCACTTTTGATCACTTACTTTTCAGCGTTGGGTGTTACAGAGGCTATTTTCGTTAATATTCTGCATTATGAAGGGATTACCTGGACGACGCCATTCTTTAGTTTTGTTATGTTGATTGCACTAGGTGTGGATTATAGCATTTTCNNATTTTCTTAATGGCCCGGTTTAACGAAAATAAAACATGGGACGTAAAAGAAGCGATTCTACACGCTATGCGCAATATGGGTACAGTTATCCTTTCAGCTGTAGTTATTCTGGGTGGTACCTTCGCTTCGATGTATCCTTCTGGGGTATTGTCGATGATGCAGATCGCTACAGTGGTGCTCGTAGGATTAGCCTTGTATGCATTAATATTCCTGCCGTTCTTTGTCCCTGTTATGGTACGTATCTTTGGTCGTGGGAATTGGTGGCCATTTACAGTAAAACAGAGCGGGGAAGCTAACAAACAAGATTTAAATATGTAAATGGGGCTAAATACCATTTATGAATCAGAAGTCATAGCAGTAGTTTTTATTGCAGCCAGTCACCGATATATTTATCGGTGACTTCATACAGCACAACATAGAACAACAAAATGGCATTNNTACGAAAAAAGGTTGGAATCCTAATACGCCAATTAAACGTTCCGATTTAGAGCTTATTGGAACGTTTGAGAATGGCGGTAAACAGCCTGAGCGTTCTGTGACGCACAAAGTAAATGTCCCAACTGATCGCAGTGGATACCATGTTATTTTGGCGGTGTGGGATATTGATGATACAGCGAATGCCTTCTACCAAGTCATTGATGTGAATCTAAAGAACGGTGAATCAGGACCTGGGGTACAACCGGACACGGAGAAGCCGTCAACGGTAACGGGGTTACACACGATGAGTGTAGAATCGAGCAG
>DOJM01000506.1:31657-33042 GCA_003529225.1 Paenibacillus sp. | reverse complement strand
CAACAGATAAAGTAGCCGTAGATCATTACATGATTTATCGCGGGGAAAGCGTCGATATAGCGAAACAAATCGGAACATCCTCGACAACGAACTTTAAAGACATAACTGTAGAACCAGGTAAAATTTATACATATTATATTGTAGCAGTGGATCGTGCAGGAAACACGTCAGGTTCAAGTAATATTATTGTTGTTAGCACACCAAACTCGGAAGTGGTTATACCTCCTGTGGAAACACCAGATACTGGGAAGCCTTCGATGGTTGAGGGGCTGCATACCATGTCAGTGAAGCACAATAGTGTTAATCTAATGTGGAACGCCGCCCAAGATAATGTAGGAGTTGATCATTATGTTGTGTATCGAGATGGTGTTGAGTTGACCCAAACCAAGGGAACTTCCTTTACGGATATAACGGTGCAAGCTTCAACTTCGTACAATTATCATGTGAGAGCTGTAGACGCTGCTGGTAATATTTCAGACAAGAGCTCTTTGTATACAGTCACAACCCTTGTGAAACCCATATTACCAGATGTAGCAGCTTGGAATGCAGCCGGGTTGTACATTGTAGGAACAAAAGTTGAATACAAGGGTAACATTTATGAAGCTCGAGTGACATTTAGGAGTTTCGGTGATACCAACTGGAATCCGGAGTCGGCATTATCACTTTGGAAATTAGTGACGAACTAATAACATCGTTTACCCCCCCCAATTTATTATAAAAAACGGAGATCATTTCTGATAATCAGAAGTGATCTCCGTTTTTTTGGTTATGGAGTCGTCAAGTTTATTTCATCTTGGCGAAAAAGCTGCGCAACGCCCAACCGCGCTCCTGCCGTTTTTTATATTTAGGCAGTGAACGATAAACAGCGGTGGATTCTTCGAAAGCTCGTTTCGCATCCTCTGATCTGCCAAGCGCTTTATACATCGAGCCAGCCAGATAATACGCCTCAGAAGAAGAAGACTGGATTTCTTGATACTGAGTAACGTACTGTAATGCTTTATCATGATTCGTATGGCGGAAAGTTTCCGCTAACCAAAGATATGGCTGTCCATATCGAGCCTTACGGTTGATCTCCAGACCACGAAGCATTTGTGCTTCGCCTTCCTCCAAGGCACCTAGCTTAAGATTCACATGTCCGAGTTCTACCCAATATTCGGCAGATTGTTCATAACGGTCCTCGATTTGGAGTAGGAGATCCTTGGCTTCCCTGTATTTTTTACGTTCTGCCAAACTCCGCGCTAAATCAAATTTGGATGAAACATCATTAGGATTTAAAGAAATGGTTGTACGTAGCTTGGAAATTTGACGCATTCTTTTGAAGGGCTTTGTAATGCTGGGGAAGATGCCCACATATCGCCGATCCAAGAAATACAAGATAAGAAGCA
>DOJM01000506.1:29130-31575 GCA_003529225.1 Paenibacillus sp. | reverse complement strand
ATTATAACATAATTCAAAGCAATCTGAATCCCGGGATTTAAAAATTATACAACTTTGAGCAGCTTAATAGCGTCTTAGTGTAAGATGAATAATAATTACAATAATATCATAAGAAGGGAAAAACAAGATGAACTTATTAGTAAGGAAGCTACGGCTGTTTAGTTTGGTTGTTTGTTCTACTTTTATGGCTGTAATGTCAGTCCCACAAGTGATAAGCGCGGATCCCTCATCCGCGAAGCTGAGTGGAATTAAGGAGATTGTTGCTACTTCTGGATTTTGGGGAGGGAGCTCCTTCGCACTGGGGACTGACGGAACCGTATGGTCTTGGGGGAGNNAAATGGAACTGCAGGTCCTGAAGGGTGGACGATTACTCCCCATAGCATAGCAGGGCTTGAGTGTACGAAGCAGTTAGAGATCGGTGGAATTTATTATGTTGCGCTGAACGAAGACGGGACGGTTAAATCTTGGGGAGATTACCGGGACAAGAATGCTGTAGAAGCAGGCAATGGGGTAAGCACTAAACAACACAAGGTGCTGCTTCCTCAGGTTATCACTGGGATGACCGATGTAGTCAGTATAGCTTCAGGCATACACAATACCTTAGCTTTGAGAAAGGATGGAAGCGTACTCCAGTGGAATCCTCCAGAAATCACTGATGTAGGTTATACAGAGCTGCCTGCTGCCACCAAGGTGCAGGGTTTAAGTGAGGTGAGGTGGATCGGGAGCAGTACTTATCAGGCCGCGATTCGAACTAACGGTACCCTGTGGACTTGGAGCGCTAACCCGCAAATAGAGAATGCAAAAACGGTGAAGAAACCGACACCAGTTAAGGATCTGTACCATGTGAAGTCCGTTTCTATGAGCGATCGCAGTATTCTGGCTTTAACCGAGAGTGGAAGCGTCTGGGGAACGATTGACGNNGTTCAGACGAAAAATGGGTTCAATCTTGTTGCCAATAAAAAAGGAGAATACTGGGTATGGGAAGCTGGCACTTTATTGCAAGGTCTGCAAAAGATCACAGTCATAAAGCCGATCTCCAAACTTACGCTGGATTTAGGTGGCTTTGTAGCTGTTAAAAAAGATGGCACCGTCTGGACTTGGAGTACCCAATCATCAACCGACAGTAAATGGGTCTTTACTAAGCCTAAACAAATCAAAGGCTTGAGCAATCCGGTTTCTTTTGCCACGGGGGAAAATAGTAAATATGCAGTTTTGAAGGATGGAACAGCAGTGGCTTGGGGGACGAATATGTTTGGTCAACTTGGGATCNNGCCTGTTACTGTAATCGTGGATGGGAAGAAGATCGACTCCGCACAGTCTGCTATATTCTTGGATGGAAGTGTAAGAGTACCGATCAGGGAAGTGGCGGAAAATCTGGGCTATACCCTCTCATGGGACGGGGATATGACGCTCTCGAAAGAAGGAAAGAAAATCATTTTTAAAGAGGGAGCCATTAAAGTAAGTTATACATCACTTGTTCCAGCTGCAGCTTTGGCTAAGGCAACAGGTGTTACTGCAGAGTGGAATAGTAAACTGTACCAATTAACGATACAAACAAAAAGATGACTTTCATTTAACACGTGTTTTAATATTCTGTTGTACAATAAGTGAATTATCTCAATTGAACCATAATAACCAGTCTGGAGTGATAGGTATGGCTTTTACAATATGTGTGTTCGCCGGTTCGAATCCAGGTCTTAACTCAGAATATACGGAAATGGCTAGAGAATTGGGTTATCATATAGCTGCACAAGGTTGTAGGCTGGTTTATGGAGGTTCAAGAAATGGCCTTATGGGACAGGTGGCAGACGGAGTGTTGGCAAATGGTGGTGAAGTCGTCGGTATCATGCCAGTGGATCTTTTTAATGATGAAATCAGGCATACTGGGCTAACGAATCTGATTGAGGTCTCTAGTATGCATGAACGTAAGGCCATTATGAGCGGTATGGCTGATGCGTTTATAGCCCTGCCAGGTGGTCTTGGAACCTTTGATGAGTTATTTGAAATCCTATGCTGGATGCAGATTGGGATTCATCAGAAGCCTATAGGGCTGCTGAATATAAGAGGTTATTTTAATCCATTGCTAGCCATGATTTCTCATAGTGTAAGTGAAGGGTTTGCTCCAAAAAATGCGTTAAAAATGTTAGATATGAACTCTGATCCCGAATATTTGCTTGAACTGATGAGAGGTCAAGTTGATCATAGTAATAAAGGTATCGGGAATGCTAGATATCCATCACAGCGCTAGATTTTAGGTTTCCACTGCTCTAAGGAGCAATTAAACGGTTTACACAATAAGGTCGCAAACACTTCACGGTGTTTACGTCCTTATTTTTTAGAAATAATCACTCATGAATAGGAGGAAGGTCTATGATTAGAGAATTAGGTTTTGCGGCTGACGACCGTTTGTTAATTATTAACGCAGATGATTTTGGAATAACTAAT
>DOJM01000506.1:16454-29115 GCA_003529225.1 Paenibacillus sp. | reverse complement strand
TAACATCCACATCTATTATGATCCCGTGTCCAGACTCAAATGAAGCAATGGAGATAAGTAATTGGAAAGGAATAAAAAATATTGGCATTCATCTAACTCTAACAAGTGGCGAGAAACATCCGTATAGACCCGTATTTCAAAAAAGAGTTTTAAATAGTTTAATTACAAAGGAAGGGTATTTTCATCAAGATGCCACTTTTCTGGAGAGAAACGCTGCTGATGATGAGGTTAGTTTAGAGATAGAATCGCAGATCCAAAGTGCAATTGTTCATGACATTGAGCCAACTCATCTGGATAGTCATGGGGGAAGTGTTATGGGGTTATTCACAGGGCGAGATTTTTTAGAAATAACATTTGATCTATGTGAAAAGTACCGTCTGCCCTTTAATTTACCTACTAGGATAGTAGAACAACCATTTTTTAATAATGATCAATTGAGAATGTTTCAAAAAAGAATTTCTTCAGCAAAAGAGAGGAACATTCTATTAATCGATGATATAGTTTCTCTTCCATATGTNNACATGATATTGATATTAAGCAAGTGATTAATAATGAGCAAATCAAACTTATTTCGTGGAAAGACATTCGCGATTTACAAAGATCTATTTAGCGCATTGCAAAAAGGGATCATTTTAATTTGTTTAATCAGAATGTGATGAAACTGTTTAAACTTTGGAGCAGCTGGGTAAATACCTATAAGCGATGAAGCAGAAACGCAAATTTCAGGAACGTCACGGAAGGAGTTTGAAATCCAATGAATGTGATCGTACATCAACTTATGGCTTACAATCATCAGTTTTTTAGACCTCAGCCCGTGGTCAATCCTAAGCAAGAGAGGTCTAATAAGAAGAAGCAGAGTTTTCAGGAAGTTCTCAATGAGAAAATGAAAGTGTATGGCACATACAAAAATATTAAGTAAAAGCTACTACATATGTCTGCTGAAAAAAGCCGGAATGCAATGATCCTAGGGGTCACTGTGTTCCGGCTTTTTTTAGGGCCTAACCTCAAAGAATTGGCAGCTCTTGCGAGAGTAGTAAGTCAGATCACTAACTCTCGACTGAATAACGACATCGAAATCAGTGAAGCGGACAACTGTTGCTCCTGAATTTACCAAATGATCGTCCTGAAATACTCGGACAGGTAATTTTCGGTCAATGGCTTCTTGGAAATCACTGTCTGTAAACAGCGGGCGGTTAATAGGCATAGATATTAAACTCCTTTGATCATGTAATGAAGTTAGAAATAAAAATAGTATACCTGCGGAAGCACAAGAAATCCAATCTCCTTAGAGCTAACAATTATTTTATGAGGACCCTATTTGGATAGGCTGATCTTGAGTTCGTAAGTATTTCCACCATAAATCGGAAGTTTGCCTCCTCAAAAAAAGAATATAAACCCTGTACACTAAATCTTGTAAGAGAAACCTTTGAAAGGGGTACAGGGGAATGAATAAAGTAAAACACTTGGCGCTTTCGTTAGTCGCTATCATGCTCGTAGGTTCACTGGCAGCATGCGGAGGCAACAACGCCGAGAATAATGCATCAAGTAAAAATACAGGTAACAACGCAGCAAGCACAAGTGAACCTGCAAAAGACGAGGGCACTGAGCCTGCTGAGAAAATCGAACTTTCTTTCTGGACACTCGGTAACGTGAACTACGAGGATCTAGCAAAGGAGTACACGAAGGAACATCCAAACGTTACGATCAAGGTTCAAAATACCGGTGACCAAACGGCTCACCATAATAATTTGACCACTGCTTTATCGGCAGGATCGGGCGCACCAGATATTTTCCAACTTGAAATCGGTTTCATGGAGCGTTTTATCAATGCACAGGACAAATTCTATAACCTGAACGATCTTGGGGCCAAAGATATTCAAGCGAACTATTTGGATTGGAAATGGAAACAAGCCTCTTCCGTAGATGGCAGCTTCCAGCTGGGTCTACCTACAGATATTGGTCCAACGGTTGTATATTACAGAACGGATTTGGCTGAAGAAGCAGGATTGCCAAGTGACTCCGAAGGATTCGGAGGAGCCATTGATACTTGGGATAAGTTCGCAACTGTAGCCAAGGCATTCAAGGAAAAGACAGGTAAGCCTTTTGTAGATCTTACAGACCTTACATTTAACGCTTTACGCGATCAATCGGCAGACGAAATTTATTTCAGCAAAGCGGATGGCAGCTTTATCGGAGACACCAATCCACAAGTTCGCAAAGCTTATGATTTCACTGTAAAAGGTATCCAGGAAGGCTGGATCAGCAATGTGATGTTATGGTCTCCTGAATGGGGCCAAGGCATGAACGACGGATCGTTTGCAGTAGTTATGGGACCTGCTTGGATGGCAGGGAATGTGAAGAGTAACGCGCCAGACTCCACTGGAAAATGGAAAATCGCGCAGCTTCCAGAAGGTGCCGGTAACTGGGGAGGATCATTCCTGACACTGCCTAAGGAAGGCAAACATTCGAAAGAAGCTTATGACTTTATCGCATGGATGGATAACAAGGATAATCAACTGGAATCATTCAAAACAAAAGGATTGATGCCTTCTATTCCTGCCTTGTACGAAGATCCTGCATTCGTAGATTTCAAAGATGAATTCTTCGGTGGCCAACAAACGGCTGTTGAATTTGGTAAAGCTGCTAATCGTGTAAAACCTGTATACTACGCTCCTCTTCATGACCAAACCGATACTTTCTTCAAAAATGCACTGAAAAACGTGCTGGAGAAAAAGGCTGATCCGGCTAAAGAGTGGGATGAAGCTGTAAAACAAGCGAANNGAATCATAGAAATCACAGCCTATGAACTGGGTACGGATATGATCATTATCGTAAAAGATAACGGTCCGGGCTTCGACTTAGCCAAGATGATGAATCTTTGGGGCAACGAGGGAGGCGGGCAGAAGAAATATAGTGACAGCGGTGTTGGGCTTAAGAATGTACATGAGCGCCTGAATATCCGATTCGGCAGTCCATATGGCTTACTTGTGTGTTCATCCCCTGGATTTGGTTCAACGATTCGAATTCGTATACCAAAAATACTGCCATAATCGATCATACAGAGGAAACAGGGGGAGATTGACATGAAGTGGTTATTGAAGTGGGGTTGGATGTGGATATATCTAGTGCTGGTAACTGGCGCTGTTCTATTTATTACTTTAGGAGATCACGAACCGATTGAAGATAATTCACCAGAAAAAATAACGCTGACCTTCCGTCATTTTTGGATCATTTTTGTACGTTATTTAAACAAATAACAGGCTATACCTTCTTGGAGTATGTGACTCACTGTCGAATGGAGAAGGCGAAGGATATATTGCAAAGCAGTAATGTGAAGGTGTATCAGATCGCCCCGCTTGTTGGTTATCAGGACCCACGATATTTTACTCAAGTCTTTAAAAAAGCTAGCGGTCAGACGCCAACGGAATACCGAGAAGAGCATGCGAGGCAGGTCAATTAACGAAGAAGTACTNNCATAAGTATGACATTTATCATACTCTTTACTTGATGTTTATGACTTATAGGATGACACTTTATCTCCTATACTAAGGATATATAAAAAGATCCTTAGCCAGACACATCAAGGAGGAAACGATAAAGATGACTACAAAACAGACATCACAGCTCTCCAGTCTTAAAAAAAGTGTAGCCCCATATGAAAAAAACGACCGCAACGCGAGCATAAGACAGCTCATTAATACTTTAGCGCCACTTGTGCTGTTATGGGGCGGAGCTTATTTTTCTTTATCCGTTTCCTACTGGCTCACCCTTTTGTTGGCCATTCCTGCAGCAGGATTTGTAATTCGAACTTTTATTATTTTCCATGATTGTACACATGGATCATTCTTTAAGAATCGTAGAGCGAATGACATTATCGGAACGATCACAGGTGTATTAACACTTGTTCCTTATCGTCAGTGGAAGCATAGTCATTCCATTCATCACGCCAGCTCCAGTAACCTCGATAAAAGAGGGATTGGCGACATATGGATTATGACTGTTGACGAATATGAAGCAGCTTCATTCTGGAAACGTCTATATTACCGGATTTACCGTAATCCAATCGTGATGTTCGGTTTAGGACCTATTGCTGTTTTTATGATTCAGTATCGGTTTAATGCAAAAGGCGCCAGACGTAAAGAGCGGATGAATACCTATTTAACAAATGTATCTATCGCAGCTCTCTATGGTTTGCTGATTTGGGTGATCGGATGGCAAGC
Source organism: Paenibacillus sp. (assembly GCA_003529225.1). Taxonomy (GTDB): domain Bacteria; phylum Bacillota; class Bacilli; order Paenibacillales; family Paenibacillaceae; genus Paenibacillus_AQ; species Paenibacillus_AQ pseudetheri. Next base: position 24,895 of record DOJM01000506.1, on the reverse strand, counting down.
CTTTATCATGGTGCAATTGCCTATAGCTTTTGTATCCGGTTTTCTCGGAATATGGTTGTTCTATGTTCAGCATCAGTTTGAGGATTCCTACTTTGAGAATGAATCGGAGTGGAGTTATGTTATGGCTGCAGTAGAGGGAAGCTCATATTATAAGCTACCTAAGCTATTGCAATGGATCACAGGGAACATCGGGTTCCACCATGTCCATCATTTAAGTCCGAAGGTACCCAACTATAATTTAGAGAAAGCACATAATGCTACACCACCATTGCAAAAGGCGACGACCATAACGCTTAGCACTAGCCTGAAGGCTTTACACTTCCGTCTTTGGGATGAGGAGAATAAGTGCTTCATCAGCTTTAAAGAGGTAAAGTCGAGACTAAGCAAACCTAAGGTAGCGGGAGANNTAGACTCCAAGGAGAATAATAACTATAGGTTCGAACAATATAGGAGTATATAGAAAGGTTAGAGCCGGAGAAATCATTCGTGGCTCTAATCTTTTTCTATTTATCGTAGCGGTTCAACAGATTTTCACCGAATTTGTGCTAGAATAAGGAGAGTAATGTATGGTAAAAAGGAGAGCGGTCATGCAAAAGTGGCATCATATTTTTCACAAAAGCACAGGTCTCAGCCCTTATGTGTGGGTCGTTTTTTACATTCTACCGTTTTATTTTATATTTCGTTCCTCCTCTACCTATCAAGTAGTTTGGGGAATCTTGATGATCGCTGTATTTTTTGTTTGTTATGTACTTTCCTTTGTTTCTAAGGGGTGGCTGGTTTATTTCTGGACGAGTGTTCAAATATTAGTGTCTATAACGATGACGCTTTTGTTCGGATATATGTATTTTGCACTTTTTCTAGCCTTTTTTATTGGGAACATACAGAATCGAGTGGGGTTCTTCACACTGTACTCCATACATCTGTTAACTACGATCATTACAATCAATTATGAGCTGCTCTCGCGTAATTCAGTGTTTATTAGTCAACTTCCGTTCGTACTTGTTAGCATGATTGCTGTGATTCTTCTACCCATCACTACCTACAATCGTAACAATCAAGAGAAGCTGCAAGACCAATTGGAGGACGCCAATAAGCGGATATCCGAACTCGTTAAGCTTGAAGAACGACAACGAATTTCGCGAGACCTTCATGATACATTAGGTCACAAGCTTTCATTAATCGTTCTGAAGAGTGATTTGGCAGGAAAGCTAATCGACTCCAATCCTACCCAAGCAAAAGCAGAGATTAATGATGTGCGACAAACGGCGAGAAGTGCGCTGAAAGAGGTTCGTGAAATGGTTACGCGAATGCGCGGCATTCGGCTTGAAGATGAACTGGTTCATATTCAGCAGTTCCTTGCAGCTGCGGAGATTGATTTCACATTGGAAGGGAATCCGAAGCTGACCAACACCTCATTGATCACGGAGAATGTCCTTAGCATGTGTATAAAGGAAGCTGTCACTAATGTTGTGAAGCATAGTGGGGCAAAGTCTTGCTCTATTCTGATTGAACCCTCACGGACGGATCTAGTCATTAAAGTGAAAGATGATGGGACTGGTATACCCGGGAATGATCTTTATTTCAAAGGTCACGGGCTGCAAGGCATGAGGGAGCGTCTTGAATTTGTAAATGGCTGTATGGATATCGTGAGAAATGGTGGTACTACAATCGTGATTAAGGTACCCAATGCATTCCATCATCAGAAACAGGAGGTCATCCTATAATGATTAAAATTGTAATCGCTGAGGATCAACGAATGCTCCTCGGGGCGCTGGCTTCTTTGCTCGATTTAGAAGAGGATATGAAGGTCGTGGGCAGAGCAAGTAATGGGGAAGAAGCTGTAGCGATGGTTCAGCAGCTTAAACCGGATATCTGTATCATGGATATTGAGATGCCGGCAATGAGTGGTCTTGACGCTGCAGAAGCCCTGAAGACTAGCGGCTGCAAAACAATGATATTAACGACCTTTGCACGAGCGGGATATTTCGAACGTGCGCTCAAAGCGGGTGTTCATGCTTATTTACTGAAGGACAGTCCTAGTGAAGAGCTGGCACTCTCTATCCGGAATGTTATGGCAGGCAGACGCATGTATGCACCGGAGCTGATGGATGAAGCCTACAGCGGTGAAGTGAATCCATTGACTCAGCGGGAGAAGGAAGTACTTGGCCTGATCGCCGATGGCAAAAATACGAAAGAAATTGCCAGTGAGCTGTACATTACCACTGGTACGGTACGGAATTACATCTCTGTTATCCTCGATAAGCTGGATGTGGGGAATCGGATTGAAGCAATCACTCGATTTAAGGAAAAGGGCTGGTTTAAGTGAAAATATTTAATTTTTTAATGTTATTTTGATGTTAACACTCGCCAAATGATCTCCATCCGTATATCATTAATTATCGGCCTATTATTCACAATAGGACAGTTAATCAAAAGGAAGTGTATTTTCTGATGTCAAGAAAGCTAAGAGCCGGCATAGTGGGCGGCACAGGAATGGTAGGTCAGCGTTTTATTGCCCTTCTAGAGAATCATCCTTGGTTTGAAGTAACTGCGATTGCTGCCAGTGCTAGATCTGCTGGAAAAACGTATGAAGAATCGGCCAAGGGCAGATGGAAGCTATCCACTCCAATGCCTGAGAACGTGAAGAATATTATGGTTCAAGATGCTTCTAAGGTAGAAGAAGTAGCTGCGGACGTAGACCTGATCTTTTGCGCAGTAGACATGAAAAAAGAAGAGATCAAAGCGCTCGAAGAAGCTTATGCTCGTACAGGTACTCCAGTTATCTCCAATAACTCAGCGCATCGCTGGACTCCGGATGTACCTATGGTTATTCCTGAGATTAACCCAGAGCATCTTGAGGTTATTGCGCAGCAAAGAAAACGTCTGGGAACTGAGACTGGTTTCATTGCGGTTAAACCTAACTGCTCCATTCAAAGTTATGTGCCTGCGCTTCATGCACTTAAAGAATTCAACCCTTCTAAAGTTGTAGTCACCACTTACCAAGCGATTTCGGGTGCGGGCAAGACTTTTGCTGATTGGCCTGAAATGCTGGACAACGTGATTCCTTACATTGGTGGCGAAGAAGAGAAGAGCGAGCAAGAGCCGTTGCGCATCTGGGGAAGCGTGCAAGAAGAAGGTATCGTAAAAAGTGAAGCGCCGACGATTACTTCGCAGTGTATCCGTGTGCCTGTAGCAGATGGACATATGGCTGCTGTATTTGTTTCTTTTGAGAAAAAGCCATCCAAAGAAGAGATTCTGAAACTCTGGAATAGCTTCAAAGGACGTCCTCAAGAGCTTGAACTGCCTAGCGCCCCTAAACAGTTCATTACTTATTTCGAAGAGGAGAACCGTCCACAGACCAAACTGGATCGTGATATTGAGAATGGTATGGGCGTATCGACGGGCAGACTGCGCGAAGATGCCATCTATGATTACAAATTCGTAGGTCTCTCCCATAACACCCTGCGCGGAGCAGCAGGTGGTGCTGTATTGATCGCTGAGCTTCTGAAAGCAGAAGGTTATATTCAGCCTAAATAAAATGGATGAGCTGTAAAGCTGATTCGAAATAGACACCTCATCAAAGCCTAGTCTTTGGTGGGGTGTTTTTTAATGGATTGATTTGGTGAAATAAGTTAGGGAAGGAGCTGATATACTTGTATAAATATTTATTAGCTTTTATATGGTTACCTTTAATACTATTCACAAGCGGATGTACCTCATCAACTCAAGAGGAGCAAGAGTACGGAATATCTTCTATAAATGCTGAAATTCCTATTCCCAAGAACGCCAAGGAAATCGAAGTGACGACAACTTCAAGTAACCCTAATATAAAAATAGGCGTAAAGTACGAATTGGATAATATAGGGGGAGAACAAGGTCTCTACCGGCCTGAAAGCTATTTTAATAAATTAGAGGATGTTGGCTGGGTGGAGCTGGAGGACAAGCGGTTAGGGCATGTGCAATTTTTCGAAAAAGAGGGTACTGTCATCGCCATTGAAATACATGAAGATACTTTTAGTATTCATGAAATGAATAAAGATGCTGAATTCTAATCAGAGTGAGAGTGTGGTAAAATAGATGAAGTGTATAAACTATACGAATTCTGAATGACTGACGGAGTGATATGATGGGTGCAAAAAGTAAAGGTGGCGGCACGGGCAGAGGTACGGGGAGTAAAGGCTGGACACGCTGGAACAAAACAGCAAAGCCAGTTAAACCTGCAAAAGGTGCTCCAACCACGGGTCCAGGCGCTAAAGATGCAAGTGGAAGCAAGGGCAATAACGTGAAAAAAAGCGGAAGCACCAAATAGCTCCCTTGAACTGGGTTATTCCTGAAAGTTAACATCTGATTTTGATCGTTAAAATCAGGTGTTTTTTTATGGATATAAGCAAGTATCAGTATCAGATGGAAAGTAGGATCATTATTGAGAATCGATAAATATATAAGCAAAACTGGATTTTGTTCCAGAAGAGAAACGAAACGACTTATTGCCGCAGGCCGAATCGCTGTTAATGGTATCGTCTGTGATGCGAATATTCTTTTAGAGCCAGAGGATATTGTATGGATTGATGGAGAGCCCATAACAAGCAGTAAAGGGGAGCCGGTATACCTCGCATTGAATAAACCGATAGGCATTACCTGTACAGCTGCCCCAAATGTAACCGGGAATATTATAGATTTTGTAGGTTATCCCTCACGGATCTTTGCGATTGGCAGATTAGATAAACACTCGGAAGGTCTCATTTTGTTAACCAACGATGGAGATATCGTAAACAAAATGATGCGTTCCGNNAAAAGCCGATAACGTCAGAGTTCATACATGCAATGTCTAGTGGTGTGGATATTCTTGGTGTCACAACAAAACCTTGTGAGGTCTATCGGATCGCGGAATGTCAGTTTAGAATTATCCTAACTCAAGGCCTTAATCTGCAAATACGCAGAATGTNNGCGTATAAGAATCATGAATATTACACTTGATAGTTTGGAGCGGGGACAATGGCGGCATTTGAGCGGTGAAGAGCTGAGTGAGCTTATGACCCGCTTAAATTAACTTCGTGAACAAATCCTCTGGCTGCCAAGGTGATGTCTTCTGCGCCCGCAATAGCTGAGATAACGGATATACCGTCCGCACCCGCAGCTAGTACTGGTGCTGCATTGTCCACCGTGATCCCGCCTATGCCGACCAAAGGAATCGTAATTCCGCTGTTTCGTATTTCTTCAATAACTGATGTGCCTCGAACAGCGCGGGCGTCCTCCTTGGAAGAGGTAGGATAAATAGGACCAATGCCCAGATAATCGGCTCCATCCGCAATCGCCTGCTGAGCTTCGGCGAGCGAATGAGCGGACACACCAACGATCTTATCCTCGCCAAGCAGCTGCCTAATCGCTAGCGCAGGGGTGTCATCTTGTCCTACATGAATGCCGTCCGCATCAAGGGCGATGGCTAGATCAATATCGTCATTAACGATAAAAGGGACCCCGTTAGCACGACATATTTTTTGGAGCCGTCTTCCTAGGTTAAATCTAACTTGGGCAGTTAATGCCCCTGTACCTTTTTCACGAAATTGGAACATCGCTATGCCTCCTGCGACGGCTTCTTTTAATACCTTGGCTGGGGCTATCCGACAATTCACACTGCCCATAATGAAATAGACTTTTAATAAATCCCGTAGTTGATCACTGTCGATTTGCTTCATGGTTCATTCCTCGCAATCTATTCTGATATGCAAAATGATTCGTAGGTCCATGTCCAGCCCCTATGCCCAGCTCGTCTTCAATCGCCGCTTGTATAAAAGCTTTAGCTATGTGTGCAGCTTCGGGAACGGTTTTGCCCTTGGCAAGCTCGGCAGTGACTGCTGCTGAATAGGTGCAGCCTGTGCCGTGCGTGTGTCTAGTCTGAACTCGTTGACTCTCCATAAAGATGAATTCGTGACCATCATATAGGAGATCCACAACAGCCTTAGTTGAGGTATCATGCCCTCCTTTTAGCACTACATATTTAGAGCCCATGGTATGAATGATTTTAGCCGCTTCTTTACGATCGTCAATAGTAGTGATGCTCCTGTTGGTAATCATTTCAGCCTCTGGAATATTGGGAGTCGTCACTAAGGCTAGCGGGAGGAGATGATTGATTAAGGACTGAACAGCTTCTTGCTGTAGCAGCGTGGAACCCCCTTTAGCAACCATCACAGGATCAACTACAAGATTACGCCAACTGTATTGCAGAATCTTCTTTGCTACGATACGTATGATGTCACTGTTAAAAAGCATCCCGGTCTTCACAGCATCCGGCTTTAGATCAAGTCCAATGGAATCAAGCTGCTGAGTGATAGCTTCCAGTGTCAACGGATAAACGCCTTGAACTCCGAGAGTGTTCTGGGCTGTCACAGCCGTAATAGCACTCATTCCATATACATAAAGCTCCTGAAAGGTTTTCAGATCTGCTTGGATGCCAGCGCCACCACCGCTATCCGAGCCGGCTATGGTTAAAGCTTTAGATATCATCATGGTTCACTCCTTAGGGTTGTTATCTGAGTTGCTTGATTATTGATTTATCTTGGTAAGTTTCAGCTGTGACCAAGCTCAATTGATTTAGAAACTCGATTTGAAAGCTACCCGGACCTTGTCCAGTGGTTAGTTCAGCGGCGATTTCAGCAGCCACTCCATAGAAGGAGAGAGCTTCGACTGCGGCTTCAAGAGATGCTCCTTCACTTACCGCAAGAAATGCCCCGACTACTGCACTGAGTAGACACCCGGTTCCCGTTACTTTCGTTAGAATAGGGTGACCATTGCTGGTAATGTAGGTGTTATCTCCATTTGTGATGACATCGTCTTTTCCGGTAATGATAACTACACAACCTAACTTCCGCGCGGCTGTCTCAGCCAAGACGACTACATCCCCATCCCCTTCGCCTGCATCTACCCCTTTAATAGACCAGCTCTCACCAATGACATTGGCAACTTCAGCTACATTGCCACGAAGAGCGGTAATCTGCATCTCATTCACTAGCTTTTGAGTGACCGCTGTTCGATATGAAGTGGCTCCCGCACCCACTGGATCAAGAACTAAGGGAACCCCGTGCTTATTCGCAGATTGTCCCGCGAGCACCATGGATTGAATGACGTAGTCATTCAGTGTGCCGATATTTAGAACTACGGCAGATGAAAATGCGGCGATATCGACCACTTCCTCGTGAGCATCCGCCATAAAGGGGGAGGCACCGAGCGCCAAAAGACCGTTGGCCGAGAAATTGGCTACGACGATGTTGGTGATATTGTGGACCAGTGGATTGGATTCCCGAACCTTGGATAGATAACTCATGATAATTCCTCCTCAAGTTTTATAAACGAAAAGCTAATGTTTAAAGATTAATAAAAGCATCCTCGGCTTTGATGTCAGTAGATAGTAAATCATTGTCTGATAGCCACTGTCGTACCTTTTCCCAAGAGGCGGACTCTTGATATCCAAAATCTTGGTCACCCGCATTCATTAGCGGTAGTAGAATTTCTAGACTCTTCTCTTCAATTTGCTTATCGAGTGGAGAGGTCGAATTTTCATGTGCAAGCAGCAAATTTAACGCTTTTTCCGGATTCTCCAGCACAAATTGTTGTCCTTTAGTAATTGCATTTAGAAACTTTTTGAAATAGGATTCAGAATTTTGTATTCCTTGATCGCTGGTGACAAGTACTAGCTCGTAATAATGGGGGACTCCGTAATCCGTGGGATTGAACCCTTTAACGGGATGACCTTCTTTTTCCAGGATTAATTGTTCGTGGTTAATGAACCCGCCCATAATGGCATCCACTTGCCCCGTCGCAATCGCCGGAATAAGGTCAAAGCCTACGTCGATTAATTTGCTGGCCTTAGGGTCACCCCCATCGTTTTGGATCATCGTACGAATCATGGCTTCATAAAGCGGAATGGAAGAATACCCAATCTGTTTACCTGTGAGGTCTTTAGGACTATGAATGTCTCCAGCCTGAGGTACCATTAAATGATTAAGTGGATGTCTCACAATCGCTGCAATCGAACGTACTGGAATGTTCTCACTGCGTGCCATGAGCACCTGAGGTTGATAACTCAGCGCTAAATCGATTTGATTCGCTGCTACAAGCTTCAGTGCATCATTGCTGTCTGCAGGCATTTGGATCTCTACGTCCAGACCTTCCTCTTGGAAATAACCATTCTGCTCAGCGGCATATAAAAAAGAGTGAACGGCATTGGGATACCAATCGAGCATAATCGTCAGCTTGTGCGTTTGTTTAATTTCGTTATTAGATGAATTAGCAGGAGGACTACTTACATTGGATACTTTTCCGCAGCTGGTGAAGATTAGGACTGAACATATGAGAAATACGGGAATAAGCCATTTTCTTTGGGAATTCAAATCATTCATTGCTTAGATCCTCTTTTCTTTAAAAATAATGGTTCGAGCAGAGCT
>DOJM01000506.1:12102-16428 GCA_003529225.1 Paenibacillus sp. | reverse complement strand
TTACACAATGGATAGCTTTAGTCCTGAGAAAAAGGAGGGCAGCGCCAACGGGATTTGGGTTTTAGAAAGCAGTTGCCAGCGGTTTGCACCAAATGTTAACAATAAGTCTTTGTAGGCTTGACCACTTGTACGAAGTCCGTCATATGTACTCACAACGACTGGAAAAAAGGCAGTTAGAAAGACAACAGCCACTTTGCTCCACAGCGTATACCCGAACCACATAATAAAAATGGGGGATAGCGCGATTAACGGGATCGTCTGACTGATAATAAGGAACGGATAGATGGCCTTTTCAAGGGGGCGAAACAAGAACATTCCGGTGCCCAGCAGTGAACCACAGATAACCGAGAGAACAAAACCTACCAATATTTCCTGCAGTGTCGCCAATAAATGCGGTCTGAGTAATTGCCTGTGTTCGATCAATGCGATACCTATTGAAGAAGGCGCAGGTAGGATAAAGGCTGGAATCAAGTGAAGACGAACAGCTGACTCCCAGATCACAAGAATGAACAACAGCAGTAGAATGAAGGGGCCGTAATTGTTTAGATATTTTTTAAAAGGTATGGGCTGCATACAGTCTCCGCTCCAACTCTTCCCGTAACGCTATAAACCGGGGTTCATAGTTCAGCTTGTTATGTCTTGGCCTCGGTAAATCAACGTCGATCTCCTGTAATTCGCTATGCACGCCTCCAGACAATAAATAAATCCGATCGCTTAGTAACAGCGCTTCCTCTAGATCATGGGTGATGAGCATCACTGTTTGACCCAGCTCATCCCAAAGCTCCAACAGCCAACGGTGTATCTCCCGTTTGGTCATAGCGTCGAGCGCTCCAAATGACTCATCTAGCAGCATAAGACCGGCCTCGCCACCAGCTACAAGCGTTCGTAGAAATGCGACTCGCTGTTTCATGCCACCCGATAGCTCATGGGGATATGTCTGCTCTACATCGGCCAAACCGAAGCGTGACAGCATTTCCCGAATGTGAGAGGTCGTCTGTTGTTTGCTAAACCTTGCTTTAATCTCCCAGGGCAAAAGACAGTTGTCGAGCACGGTTCTCCAAGGCAACAGCAAATCCTGCTGAGGCATGTATGCGATCTGACCTAAGCGAGTAGAGGATGACGAGTTCGAATGAATTATTATTTTCCCATGAGTGGGTTCGAGCAAGCCTGCTATAGTTTTGAAAAGCGTACTTTTTCCGCATCCGCTAACCCCAATGACAGAGACAAACTCTCCTTGCCTGATATCCATGGATAGATCTGCGAATACAGGGGGGTGTTCTGATTCCGGAAAAGAGTAGGTTAAGCCTTGAATGGATAGGATTGTCGTGATGATCGAACCTCCTAAAAAGTTTTGTGATTGATAAACTTCTTGTGTGGCTTCAAACAAAACTTGCTTCGGAAGCATACGCTTAAGTTTTGTGATTGAATGTAAACAAATAAAGACCCATTCATTTCCGGTGGGAAATAAATGGGTCAAAAAGTTCATTCTGCATAGGAACACTAAAAATGCATGGGATGAAAATTCTGCTCCACTTCCCTCCGCTGGTATGATCCAGATCAGGTTCCAAGGGTCCGGAGCTTGAAGCTCCGTCTCAGTCGGCCGACTCCCCTAGTGAAATAACAGGTCCATATATAATTTGTTTATAAATATACCATATCTTTCTGAGATGTAAAGAGAGGATCTTATGAAGGATTATTCTAAGAATGGGTAATATAAGGGTAGAGATTTACCTAATATTACAATTCCGATGTATATAATCGGAAAAAACCATTGACGGTAAACAGCAGCCAGTGTAGTATACAATTTACCGGATGAATTCCGGGTAAAGAGAGGGGAATTAATAATGAAAAAACTAAGTTTAACTATTCTATTGGTGTTAACCGTGGTGTTTGTAGCGGCCTGCGGCAATACTTCGAATACCGATACTTCTAAGAATTCTTCAGCTGGTATGAATGGTGGAAATACAGCCACTGCGCAAAACAGTCTGGAAGCTGTTAAAGCTAGCGGTAAATTGCGTATAGGAACAGAAGGGACGTATGCTCCCTTTACTTATCATGACGCTTCGGGGAAACTGACCGGCTTTGACGTAGAAATTGCTGAGGAAGTAGCGAAGCGTCTCGGTGTTGAACCAGAATTTTTTGAGACACAGTGGGACGGTATTTTTGCTGGGATGGATGCCAAGCGGTTTGATGTTATTTTTAACGAAGTATCCATTAATGAAGATCGTAAAGTGAAATATGATTTCTCTGAACCGTATATCGTATCTAAAGCGGTATTGATAGTGAGTGAAAACAATGAGGATATCAAGACTTTTGCAGATCTTAAGGGTAAAAAAGCCGGACAATCGCTAACCAGTAACCTTTCCGATATCGCCCGTGAGAACGGTGCTGAAATCGTTGCTACAGACGGGTTCAATCAAGCGATGGACCTATTGACCTCAGGCCGTATTGATGCGACTGTAAATGATGGTTTGTCTTATCTAGACCTGAAGAAGCAAAAGCCTGATGTGAAAATTAAAGTGGTAGATGAGATTCCTGACGGTTCGCAAAGCGCAGCTGTTTTCTTAAAAGGCAACGATGAGCTGATAAAAGCAGTTAGTGATGCAATTGTTGAAATGAAGAGCGATGGAACATACTTAAAGATTTCTGAGAAATACTTTGGTGCTGACGTTTCAAAATAATACAAGGTTTCAGAAGCTAACCAGCTTGGAGCCAAAAAAGGATGTCTAAAAATGGATGACCGCAAAATACAAATTTTCTTAGATTCACTGCTACCCCTNNCTGTTTATTATTTTCTATGGTTTGCCGGCAGTTGGAATTGTACTCGACCCTTTCATAGCCGCGACCATTGGATTTACGCTTAGTGTAGGGGCTTATTCATCAGAAATCATACGTGCTGCTATCCTATCTATACATAAAGGTCAGTGGGAAGCGGCCTTCTCCGTTGGGATGACTCGTGCCCAGGCACTGCGCCGCGTTATACTACCACAAGCTGCCCGTGTTTCTGTACCGCCGTTATCGAATTCCTTTATTAGCTTGGTCAAAGACACTTCACTGGCAGCGACCATTACCTATACGGAGATGTTCAGAACAGCACAGCAGGTTGCTTCCACCTCCTATGAGCCACTGCTGATCTATTGCGAAGCAGGATTGTTCTATTTACTATTCTGCTCAGTGTTATCAGCACTGCAAAATTACTTGGAGAAACGACTGAGTCGTTACTCTGCGAGCTAAAGGGGGAGACAATTATGATTGAAATACTTAATTTGCATAAATCCTTCGGTGAGCTGCAGGTATTAAAGGGCATTGATCTCGAAATGGAGCATGGCAAGGTGCTGGTCATTATTGGCCCATCGGGTTCAGGCAAAACAACGCTTTTACGCTGCTTTAATCTGCTTGAAGTCCCTGATCAAGGAAGCTTATCGCTCAGTGATATTAAAATTAATTTTACGGATAACAAGAAAATTCCCCAGAAGTCCATTTTGGCATTACGCCAAAAAACAGGGATGGTCTTTCAGTCCTATAATCTTTTTCCGCATATGACTGCACTAGGCAATGTAATGGAGGGGCAGGTTACGGTCCAGAAACGATCCAAGGACGAAGCACGCGAACGTGCCCTTCAGTTGTTAACCAAAGTTGGCTTGGAGGACAAAGCGGATGCTTATCCGCACCAACTGTCTGGNNCGGTCAGCAGCAACGGGTAGCTATCGCTCGTGCCATGGCAGTAGATCCAGAGGTGCTGTTGTTCGATGAGCCTACCTCTGCGCTTGATCCTGAGTTGGTGGGGGAAGTGCTTAAGGTTATTAAACAGTTAGCGGCAGAGGGAATGACTATGGTGATAGTGACCCATGAGATGAAATTTGCTGCTGATGTGGCTGACCGGATCATTCTGATGGATGGAGGCCATATTCTAGAGCAAGGGACTCCGCAAGAAGTTCTTGAGCATCCGCAGCATCCTCGTGCTCTGCAATTTCTGAACAGAATTAGTGGAGAAGAAGTATAGAAGAAGATCAACACGCAAAAAAAGCAGTTCAGGACTATACCTGGGCTGCTTTTTCTTGTTTAACATTCAATGTTAGTGGTGCGTCGCTTCTAGATTAGGATTTAATACCGGTCTTCAGGAATTCCAAAGCATTATAGAGCATAATCGCAGCTTCGGCGCGAGTGATTTCACTTTTCGGATTAAACTTCCCATTGGCGTCTAAACTATTGATCTTGTATTTAAGCGAACGTTGAATACTGCCTTGGTAAGAGGGGTACAGCGCAGCATCGTCAGCGATATCTACGGGCACTATATTGATCATTGGCAGATTCCCAATGCCTTCG
>DOJM01000506.1:11354-12037 GCA_003529225.1 Paenibacillus sp. | reverse complement strand
GGAGACCACCCGAAATAAACTGAATACCTTGTGCTGTTGTTACTTTAGAGCTAGGAAGGAATTGGGACTCACTTACCCCTTTGATCAAGCCTTGATTTTTTAAAGAAATAATTTTTTCTTTGCCGTTTATATTGTCAATATCCTTAAAGGTGTTTCCGGCTGCAAATATTTGGCCACCCAAAGAGAAGGAGAGAATCGCAACGGTTGTAATCGCGGCTAACGTTCTTTTTTTCATATTCATGGTTATTTCACNTCGTTTTATGGATAGGGCTCGTGGCCGCTATCAACTTCTTAAACGCAGAAAAATATGGAAAGGTTGCGCTCAAACCTGCATTATTTCACGAAAAAGTAGATTTTGGTAGAAAAATAGGCAGGAATGGGTGAAAGAACTTTGGATAAGAGAGCTAAAATGTTATAATGATGTCAGGCTCTATTCATTCGTAGTTATTTTTGATATGATTATATCGTAACGATTACTATTTACGTTAAATATTTTGATGCATAAATGGGTGCGTCTCAGTGCATACGGATGTTAAATCATTCCGGGAAGGTAGGAGATCAAATGGATCAAATTTCAAATATCAGTCAGCTTTTTGCGGCGCAAAAATATAAATTAACGCCCCAGCGTGAGGCCATAGTGAACATATTGCTCGACAATGAGAAAGATCATCTCAGCGTAGAAG
>DOJM01000506.1:10966-11327 GCA_003529225.1 Paenibacillus sp. | reverse complement strand
ACCGTACACTTGAGCTCTTATGCGAGCTTCACATTGTAGAAAAGATGAACTTCGGAGATGGAGTCGCTCGTTATGATCTGCGCGAGAATGATCATTCTCACATGCATCATCATTTGATATGCAGTGTGTGCGGCAGGTTGGAGGAAATTAAGGATGACTGGCTGGTGGAGCTGGAGAAAAGAGTGGAACGTGAATATGGCTTTAACGTCACGGATCACCGCCTTGATTTCAAGGGCACTTATGGCACATGTAAACGAACCGGCTGCAAGAAAGAAAAAGCAAACCAAGCGGTTTCTTAAGACCCCCTTACTAACTAAAAGAAGAAGCTGTCTCAGAAGTAGTATATGCTGCTTAGGGGGCA
>DOJM01000506.1:10667-10911 GCA_003529225.1 Paenibacillus sp. | reverse complement strand
AATATCTATATTTCACAACAAATCAGTTGAATTATAGGGGGGATTTCCCTAATTAGTAGTCAAATGCGCAGAAATCTCTGAATTATAGGGAGATATTCCTTAATTTGCACGCTAAGCAGCGCTTCTTAAAAACCGGAGAAGCGCTACGTTGCGTTTTAAACTGTTAAAGGAAATCCTACTTATGGGAAATCCTGCGTCTTTTTTCTTAGCTTCGAGTGGGCACGAAGGATTTAATCCACGTTCC
>DOJM01000506.1:0-10498 GCA_003529225.1 Paenibacillus sp. | reverse complement strand
GTCCATTGTCGATAATCATCTCTTCACCAGGTGCTAAATTAATGGCGTGGATCGCTCCGAAGGAGGACAGGAATACTGTTCCTCTGCCGCTGATTTCTACAATGAAGAAGCCTTCACCAGAGAAAAGTCCGCGTGTCAAATTTTGCATTTTTGTATTTACTTGAATGCCTTCTGTTCCGGCGAGGAATCCGTCCTTCTGAACTAACAACTTATAGGATCCATCTAATTCGATAGCTTGGATATCACCTAATGAACCAGGAGACAGTAGTACCTCACTTTGACCACGGATAGCTCTGAGTTCCTGGAAGAAGAACTTTTCACCGCTAAGCATTCTTCCCAGACCCCGCATTACACCCCCATCAGCGGTTCCTTTTAATTCTACGTTAGGAGACATGGCAACCATTGCGCCCATCTCAGCTTTAACGCTTTCGCCGGGGTCTAGATATACCTTCAACATTGCAAAAGCACCCTCGTACAAAACATCGTATTTGATCACTAAAAACCTCCGAATCTATTTAGATAAGTTAGAAAACTAGCAGTGATCTCATTGTAACGGAATTCTGGCTGCGCTCATAGTCTGTATTATGTTAAACTATAGTTGTCTGATAGTTCATCAATGAATAGGAGAGTGGTGCCACATGGCACGAACCAAGACTCAAAAAGCCTTGTTAAAGGCAGAGCGCTCAGGTATCTGGTGCGCAGCTCAAAGTCGAAGATCCAATGGGAATTATAGCGCCATTTCACAGCATGTACGGTTAACACCGAGCAAACAGCAGGAATTGAATAAGAATAAACACAAGGAGCGGATCTTCCAAGATGATGCTCCTTTTCATTTGGCCATTTGAAAATAATGTGTCACTAAGAATATATATACTGATGGAAGACATTATGGATAGGAGATATATTACTGATGAAACAAAATAAATACGACGATACGAATTTCTTCTCAGCCTATAAACAAATGTCTCGTTCCATAGGTGGGCTTGAAGCAGCTGGAGAATGGCATGTATTACAACCTCTGATCCCAGATTTACATAATAAAAGTGTTCTTGATTTAGGCTGCGGATTTGGCTGGCATTGTCTATATGCACGCGAGCAGCAGGCAAGCTCAGTCGTTGGCGTAGATATCTCTGAAAAAATGCTTCAAGAAGCGCGTGAAAAAACAGATGACCCTGCCATTTCTTATATTCAGATGCCGATAGAGGACATTGAATTTGCGAGCAAACAATTTGATGTGGTCATTAGTTCATTGGCTCTGCATTATGTAGAGTCCTTTGAAGCCATCTGTCGAAAGGTTCATACTTACCTTAAGCCAGGCGGCAGCTTTATATTTTCAGTGGAACATCCCATCTTTACTTCTCGAAATGAACAGGACTGGTACGTGGATGACCAAGGCAATCGTCTCCATTGGCCTGTAGATCATTATCAGTCTGAGGGATTGCGTGAAACGACATTTTTAACAGAAAATGTGATTAAATATCATCGCACAATCTCAACCTATTTCAATGACTTGATTGGAGCCGGGTTTGCTATCAAAGCAGTTAAGGAGCCTAAGCCTTCTGATGAAATGAGCAATGATCCGTGGATGAAGGACGAGGATCGCAGACCGATGTTCCTGATTATTTCAGCTGAAAAACAATAACCTTACCAACATGAGTTTAGTATGAATATAGAAGCAAGGGCTATCCCTGAAGTAGTTT
This sequence comes from Paenibacillus sp., assembly GCA_003529225.1. Classification (GTDB taxonomy): domain Bacteria; phylum Bacillota; class Bacilli; order Paenibacillales; family Paenibacillaceae; genus Paenibacillus_AQ; species Paenibacillus_AQ pseudetheri. The sequence continues at coordinate 8,798 of DOJM01000506.1, read as the reverse complement.
ATCTACTAAAGGGACAGTCCTATTTTCATTTATGCGCCATAAATCTGTTTATACTTGTGCTCTGCTGTGTACACGGTACTGTCTAGGGGACATGCCGAAACGACTTCGGAATACACGGTGAAAATAAGTATAGTTTGCGAAACCGCAGGTTTCTGCTACTTGCTCCAGCGGCATCGGACTGAAGGTTATTCGTTCTCTTGCCATCTCTAGCCGGACATCATTTACATATTTGATAATACTGGTCCCGAAGGCCTCCTTAAATAAATGAACGGCACGGGAGACGGAAATATCTACATGTGCGGCAACATCCTCCAACAGAAAAGGTAAGGTTGCATGCTCCTCAACATATTGCTTCATTCGGTAAGCTAGATAGCCTTTAGGCGTAATCGCTGGCTGATCTGTAATGAGTCTGTCGATTTCCATACACAGGATTTGCAGATAACAGGCAGATATCGCTGGTGAGAAATCGGAAAGACGTCTGTGCTCAAGAATCAGCTGGCGAAACAAGCCGAGGAAATTCTCACTTAGTGGTACGCTTAAGAGTGAGGGTCTCTGTGCGCGTTGCCACCATTNNGATAATCTCCGCTTTCGATCCGCGGTTTACCTACAGGATACTCTTCCTTATCAATGATTAAATAGTAAGGATCATTAGGAGCAAACAGCATGATATCGCCGCTCTCCACTGGAGTCATCACACCGTCGATCATCGCTCGGCTTCGACCCTCTGTTTGCAGACGAATTAAATAGTTCTGATTTCCATGACTATGTGACATACGAAAAGGTTTGCGGTGAAAGGAAAATCCAGCGGATAAAACGTGACAGGTAGTTGATTGAGTCATGTGTCCTCCTTGAAGTATAGAAATGATAATCAGATTGTTCATGTTTTAATCATATTATTCATTTTATTATANNGTACCTAAGCAATAAAGAAAGAAATCGACCATCCACGCTGCACAGAGTCGATATTGGCTATGCAAACAAGAATAGCAGTTAAAGGAAACTAATGGGAATCAGATTAGTCAATTCTACAACAGCATTATTGTTCAAGTGATTGCTGCTATTGATCTCTTTGGGGACGAGCAGCGGAAAGAAGTTTATACAAATTAGTAAGCTAACCCTAAACCCATTGGAGTGATTAGAAAATGCTGAAGATAGGTCTGCAATTGTACACGCTTAGAGAAGAGCTGGAACAGGATTTTGAAGGAACACTGCGCAAGGTAGCAGCCCTTGGATATAAAGGCGTAGAGTTTTTTCACTATTTCGGTCGTACCGCAGCAGAAGTTAAACAATTGCTAAATGAGCTTGGACTGGTCGCGCTCGGCGCACATCGTCCTTATGACGCATTGTTGAATGATACAGAAGCAGAGATCTCTTTCAATCTTGAGATTGGAAATCCTAATTTGATTGTTCCTTATCTGTCAGAAGAGCAACGTAATTATGAAGAGGTTGCCGCGAACCTGAAGGTTATTGGAGAAAAGTGCAAAGCGGGCGGAGCAATTCTTCTGTACCACAATCATGATTTCGAGTTAACAGAAAAATATGGTGATAGTGACCGTACTGCTTTTGATGGATTGTTTGAAGAGGTGCCGGCTGACCTGTTGCAAGTGGAAATGGATACTTGCTGGGTACATCATGCAGGCTATGATCCAGTTGAATATATCAATAAATACGCAGGTCGACTGCCGATCATCCATCTGAAGGATTTGAAGAAAAATGAAGACGGCTCTCCGGAAACTGTTGTACTAGGTGAAGGTGAAGTGAACCTTACTGCAATTTTAAATGCAGCTGTACAGGCAAATGTGGAGTGGGCGGTAGTAGAGCAGGATTTCTGCAGTCGCTCACCATTTGAAAGTGTAGAAGATAGTTTGAAATGGGTAAAAGCATACGCAAATCAAGGAGGAAAAGTTAATGTCTAATAAGTTGAGAATTGCTATTGTAGGTTGCGGTGGTATCGCAAATGGAAAACATATGCCAAGTTTATCACGTCAGAAGGATGCTGAAATGGTAGCTTTCTGCGATATCGTTGAAGAACGTGCACAAAAAGCAGCCAAGACTTATGGAGTTGAAGGTGCTGCAGTTTATACGGATTACACCGAGCTTTTGAAAGCTGGCGGATTTGATATTGTTCATGTCTGCACACCGAATGACAGTCACTCCGTGATTACTGTAGCTGCTTTGGAAGCTGGCAATCATGTAATGTGTGAAAAGCCTATGGCTAAGACCACAGCTCAAGCACAAGAAATGCTAGATGCTGCCAAACGTACGGGCAAGAAACTGTCTGTCGCTTACCAGAATCGTTATCGTTCGGATAGTGAGTACCTCAAAGCGGTTTGCGAAAACGGCGAGCTGGGTGAAATTTATTATGCAAAAGCAATCGCGCTGCGTCGTCGTGCAGTTCCTACTTGGGGCGTATTCCTAGATGAAGAGAAACAAGGTGGCGGTCCACTGATCGATATCGGAACTCATGCACTTGATCTTACTTTATGGATGATGGACAATTATAAACCACGCAGTGTTATGGGATCGGCGTTCCATAAGTTGGGTAACCGCCAAAACGGTGGTAACGCATTTGNNAATTTAAAGTAGAAGATTCTGCTTTTGGATTTATTACCATGGAAAATGGTGCTATAATTGTATTGGAATCCAGCTGGGCGCTTAATGTATCTGAGTATCGAGAAGCTCAAACGCTTCTGGCAGGTACAGAGGGTGGTGCGGATATGAAGGACGGACTGCGCCTAAACGGTGACCGTGGTGGACGTCTGTATGAGACCAAAGTAGACTTGTCTGCTGGCGGTGTAGCTTTCTATGACGGAGGTCAAGAGAGTGAATCCGATCGAGAAGCTCGCCTATGGCTTGAAGCGGTTAGAGATGATAAGGACCCAGTAGTTAAACCTGAACAGGCCCTCGTCGTAACTCAAATCTTGGAAGCTATTTATGAATCTTCCCGTACAGGTCGCGCTGTCTATTTTGACGGCACATCAGATAATTAATTAGGAAATAGGAGTGGAAGTCATGAGCTCAAACATACATTCCGTAGTCATTGTTGGCTTTGGAGGAATGGGGAAGTATCACGCAGAATTGATTAAGGAGAATAATTCCCTTGAAGTGGTAGGAACATACGACGTGCTTGAAGCACGTCGTACGGACTCCGCCAAAGCTGGCTACAAGGTATATGAGAGTTATGAAGAAGTATTAGCAGATCCTGCAGTTGAGATTGTTCTTATTGCCACACCAAATGATGTGCACAAAGAAATTGCTGTACGAGCTCTGCAAGCTGGCAAACATGTTATTTGTGAGAAGCCGGTCGCTATGTCGAAGGAAGAGCTTCAAGAAATGCTGGCCGCTGCAGATGCAGCAGGACGTGTATTCATGGTTCACCAGAATAGACGTTGGGATGAGGACTTCTTAACNNGGTATTCCTGGCGACTGGCGTCATGTGAAGGGACAGGGTGGAGGTATGCTGCTGGATTGGGGCGTTCATTTATTGGACCAGCTCTTATTTATGATCGATAGTAAAGTCACCAGTGTGAGCAGCAGTCTGAGCTTTATTCTTGGCAATGATGTGGATGATGGTTTTGAAGCTATTCTGCAGTTTGAGAATGGAATTAAAGCTATCGTTGAGGTGGGTACAACCAACTTTATTACACTGCCTAGATGGTATGTGAAGGGTATTGAAGGAACGGGAATTATCGAGGATTGGTCTTTGACTGGACGTTTAGTCACTAGAAACAATGAAGGCCAAAAGATTGAGCCTAAACCTATTCGCGCAGGTGTAGGATTAACTAAAACGATGGCGCCTCCTTCGGAAGGGGCTACCATTACAGAAGCTTTACCTCAACCTGCGGCTCTAAGCTCTAGCTTCTATGACAATTTCGCAGCCGTTATTGAGGGAACTGCAGAGCCAATCGTTAAGAATTCCGAAGTATTGCGTGTTCAGAATTTGATTGAGGCTATTTTTGAATCTGCTGAGAAGAATCAAGTGCTGAAAGACTTCGATATGTATGTTGAAGGTAAGTAAACTATTTGCAAAAGAGGTGACTTACAATGAAACTTGGAGTATTTATGGTCTTGTTTGGCGGTCGCAAGCTGGAGGATGCTCTTGATTATGTAGTGTCCAAAGGACTAAAAGCAGTAGAGATTGGTACAGGAGGTAATCCTGGTAACAGTCACTGTGATCCTAAGATGCTGCTCGAGAATGAGACGGCATTGAAAGAATTCAAACATGCTGTGGAATCCCGTGGATTGACGATCAGTGCACTGAGCTGTCACGGAAATGNNTAGGATTTTGTGAATTCGGTCAAATTGGCGCAGAAGCTTGGGGTTCCTGTTGTAAATACATTCTCTGGATGTCCAGGTGATCATGAGGGTGCTAAGTATCCGAACTGGCCGGTAGCGCCATGGCCAAATGATTATCAAGAAATTCTGGATTGGCAATGGGAGAATAAAGTGATTCCTTACTGGACTAAATGGGGAGCCTTTGCCGCAGAGCATGATGTGAAGGTTGGTCTTGAGCTACACGGCGGATTCTCCGTTCACACACCGGGTACTCTACTACGTTTGAGAGAAGCTGCGGGTGAGGTAATCGGAGCTAACCTTGATCCGAGCCATATGTGGTGGCAAGGAATTGATCCGGTGCAGGCGATTCATATTTTGGGACGCCAAGGCGCAATCCATCATTTCCACGCTAAAGATACAGTTATTGATCCAGTCAATGTCAATATGCATGGCTTAACAGATATGCAATCCTATACCAAAATGCTTGACCGTGCATGGCAGTTCCGTTCGGTTGGTTTTGGACATGATCTTAAGACTTGGGCTGACATTATGAGCGCTCTTCGTTTGGTAGGATATGATTATGTGGTCAGTATTGAACATGAAGATGGATTGATGTCTGTGGAAGAAGGCTTCTCGAAAGCTGTAAGTAATCTTCAACAAGTATTGATTGAGGAGCCACTAGCAGAAATGTGGTGGGTTTAGATTAAGGGTATAGATATAAGAAATGACGTGCGCAAGCACGTCATTTTTCCTGTATTAATAATCTTAATATTAAACCATACAAATTGGAGGACGATCATGCAGCCGATAAAAATACAGAGAGAACACAAACTACAAATTACATCCAGCATTCAGGATTATTTTGAAACGGAGCTGTCTAGCGAAATTGGCCAATTAGCAAGTGAGAATCTTCTTGATTTTATGCTCAAAGAACTCTCACCTTATATTTATAATCAGGCACTGGCAGATGCCCGTAAAGTGATAGAGCAAAAGATGATTTCCATTGAAGAAGAATTGTATGCACTTGAGCAACCCCTAACATCTGCTAGAAGATAGTCCGCAACATAATGTATTGTTTAAAGCTGATTGGTAATTGTTACGTCTGGATCAGTCTCAGCTTCATAATCTACACCCTCAGTCTCAAATCCAAATAACTGGAAGAACTCCTGTTTGTAGCTTTCTAGATCTGTCANNACATCTGGGGACATCTCCCAGTCATCGATTCGGATACGCCCTTCTTCATCCACAGGAGTCCCTTCGATCGCATAAAGACGTTTTGCAAACAACCGATAGGTTTGCTCAATACAACCTTCATGAAGTCCTTTCTCTTTCATGACTTTGTATAGTGCAGAAGTGTACAGGGGGACGACAGGAATTGCTGAGCTAGACTGTGTGACCAGTCCTTTCGTAACTGCTACATAGGCTCGACCGTCTATACTAGATAGTTCATCGTTAAGAGTGTGTGCTGTTAATTCTAGATGATCTTTTGCACGTCCAATTGTTCCCTTCCGATATACTGACTGGGTGATTTCCGGCCCGATATATGAGAATGCGATGGTGGTAGCATGATCCGCCAAAGCTCCGGCTTGATGAAGAGCTTCAATCCAAAGCTGCCAATCGTCACCACCCATCACTCNNGGTATCATCGATTTCCTTGTCTGTAGCGGGCTCAATAGAAATTTGACTGACTTCACCCGTATGAAAGTTTACGGTTTTATTCGTGTAGGTATCTCCTATAGGTTTAATAACGGAGTTATAAACTTCACCCGTCACAGGATCTGTTCGACGGGCAGAAGCAACGCTGTAGATGACAAGATCAACTTGTCCCCATTCACTGCGAGTCAGCTGTATGGTTCTATCCTTAGTTTCCTTGGAGAAGGCATCACCGGTTACGCTGTAGGATTGAAGACCAGCTTTCTCTGCAAGTTCCTCAAAGGCTGCTGAATTGTACCATCCAGCAGAGGCTGTACGGGCTCCATTGCTGCTGCTCTTGCGGTAGACGCCTACAGTGCTGGCTCCAGCCCCAAAGGCGGCTGTAATCCGTGAGGCGAGGCCATATCCTGTAGAGGCGCCAATGACAAGCACCTTGCGTGGTCCTTTGATTTCGGGTTGTGTCTGGATATATTCGATTTGCCGCTCTACTTGACGAGCGCAACCTTGCGGATGTGCGGTAGTACAGATAAAGCCGCGTGTTCTAGGTTTAATAATCATGTTAATCGTTTCCTCTCTTTCATGAAAAGCGGGCTATTGAGACTCGTTTGTTCTAATTTTAACAATTTTCAATCAAATGGAGAAGGATTGTTTATCCTTTGATACTTTTTTCATTATGGTGGTGAGATCTTGGAGAGCTTTACTAAAACAAAATTAACGACAGAGCAACAGAATGATTTGGTAGGTGCTACTTTTGGTAGCCATGTGAGCATTCAGCGAAGTACTGAACTGACAGGTGGCTATTTTAACGCAGCATATGACCTTTTATTATCAGATGGAAGAGACATGATTCTTAAGATAGCACCGTCAGCTGAAGCAGATACCCTTAGTTACGAGCACGATATTATGTCTGTAGAGGTTGCGGCGATGCGACTGATGAAGTCAAAAGGGACAGTACCTGTGCCTGAGGTGTACGCTTATGATAACAGTAAAGAAATGATTTCAAGTGAGTTTTTTTTCATGGAGAAAATAGTTGGCCAGCCCTATAATGAAATTAAGGAAGAGCTAAGCTCGCAGCAGAGAATTAGTATTGAGGAAGAGTTAGGTCGTTATTCCCGTTTAATTAATGAAATTCCTGGTGAGCGTTTCGGATTATTTAGTGCGTCCACACCCGTAAAAGGAACTTCATGGCGGGAAACTTTTAAGCATTTGATAATGAACCTGCTTGAAGATGCACGTCGTTTAAAGGTAGAAGTGCCCATTCCGTTAGAAACTGTTGAGGCAGAGATCAAAAGTCGCTTACATGTTATGGACGCAGTCGTTGAGCCTCGTCTAATACATTGGGATTTATGGGATGGCAATGTGTTTGTGCGAGAGGGCCGCATTATTGCATTGATTGATTGGGAACGGGCACTTTGGGGCGATCCACTTATGGAATATTATTTTCGCTATATTGAGAATTCAGAGTTTTTCTGCAGAGGTTACGGGAATAGCTTCGACAGCCAAAATGAACATGCCCGTAAAAAACTCTACGACTTATATATCGACTTAATTTACTTCATCGAGTGTTTTTCGCGTAAGTACGATAGCCAAGGTCACCTTGAGTGGGCGCATGATAATCTGCTTGAGGGCTGGAAGCGGTTCATGAATTAACACATATTTGACACAACTACAGCATGAAAGATAGGGAGACTGAGCAAGAGTAGGGGAGAATTCTTATATTTGAACCNNCATATTTATACCGTAAGTTTGCTGTAGCCGCTGTCGATATTACGTTTGTTTCACGATCATTTATGCACAAAAAGCGTTGTTTACTGATGCACATGACCACGTAACTTTTGCTTTGGTTGTATTATTCGTGTATATTTTGATAGTGGGGTTTAGAATCATGGCAGTATTCCTTCCATACCATTTATTGTTTTTAGCAGTACCTAGTAGTTCTTCATTATTCTCTATTTGCGTATTTTAAAGAGGAACTATCGCACCTATTGAGCACGCAATAATTAGATCTAGTACTAAAGTGTGAGGTTAGCCGTATTTTTTTCAGAAAAATCTTGACTAGAACCCTTAAAACTAGATAAAATAATACTTATTGCTTACAACATGCTGAGAATCATTATCATAATTGACGAGGAAATGAGAGGGTGACAAGATGGAGCGCCTTTTAGAGGTAAAAGACTTAGCGATATCATTCAAAACACACGGCGGAGAGGTACAGGCGATCCGTGGTGTTAGCTTCCATGTAGATAAAGGTGAAACTCTAGCGATTGTTGGGGAGTCAGGTTCCGGTAAAAGTGTAACCTCACAAGCGGTTATGAAGCTAGTTCCTACTCCACCAGGAGAATATAAACGCGGACAGATTCTGTTCGATGGACAAGATTTGATTGGCAAGACAGAGAAGCAGATGCAGAAAATCCGCGGTAAAGAGATCGGTATGATCTTCCAAGATCCGATGACCTCTCTGAACCCAATGATGAAGGTCGGCAGACAAATTACTGAAGTGCTGCTTAAACATGAGAACATCTCCAAGGCTGATGCGAATAAACGTGGGATTGAGCTTCTCAATCTTGTAGGTATTCCTTCTCCAGAACGTCGCTTCAATCAATATCCACATGAATTCAGTGGTGGTATGCGTCAACGTGTTGTTATTGCGATCGCCCTTGCAGCTGATCCTAAGCTACTGATTGCCGATGAGCCAACAACTGCGCTCGACGTAACCATCCAAGCACAAATCCTTGATTTGATGAAGGAATTGCAGAAGAAGATTGATACGGCTATTATTTTTATCACCCATGATCTCGGGGTTGTAGCAAGAATGGCAGATCGTGTAGCTGTAATGTATGCCGGACAAATTGTGGAAATGGGAACAGCGG